>CAZLAN010000012.1:0-17870 GCA_964557485.1 uncultured Rhodobiaceae bacterium
TCTGAAATTAAAAAAGCTAAATCAAGTGCTTGATTAGCATTAAGTCTAGGATCGCAATGAGTATGATATCTGTCTGTTAAATCTTCTTCTAAAATTTCTTGAGTCCCGCCCAAACATTCAGTAACATTTTGACCAGTCATTTCGAAATGAACTCCACCAGCATAAGTACCTTCGGCTTTATGGATATCAATAAATTGTTTTACTTCACTTAATATACTGTCAAGAGGTCTAGTTTTGTATCCATTAGAAGCCTTAATTGTATTTCCATGCATAGGATCACATGACCAAACTACATTTTTACCCTCTGATTTAATTTTTCTTAAAAGTTTTGGAAGGTTATTATCGATATTGTCTGCACCATATCTTGTTATTAAAGTTAATCTTCCTTCATCATTATTTGGGTTTAAAATATCAATTAGTTTAAGTAGTTCATCTGCTTCTAATGAGGGACCACACTTTAAACCTATAGGATTATTAATTCCTCTAACGAATTCAATATGTGCACCATCAGGTTGACGTGTTCTATCTCCGATCCATAACATATGAGCGGAAGTGTCATACCATTCACCTGAGGTCGAATCTACTCTAGTTAAGCTTTCTTCATAACCTAATAATAGGGATTCATGGCTTGTATAGAAATCTACTGTTCTTAATTCCGGAGTTGTATCTGAATTAATCCCTACAGCATCCATAAAGTCTAAAGTTTCAGAAATTCTGCTAGCTAATACTTCATATTGTTCGCCTTGCTTACTTTCTTTAACAAAGCTCATATTCCACCTATGAACATGATCGAGGTTTGCGTAACCTCCTTGCGCGAACGCTCTTAATAGATTTAAAGTTGAAGCGGCTTGTCTGTAAGCCATAATTTGTCTTTCAGGATCAGGAATTCTTAAATCTTTTTCAAATTCAATACCATTAACTATATCGCCTCTATAACTCGGTAGATCTATATCACCTTGATTTTCAAAAGGTTCAGATCTTGGTTTAGCAAATTGACCAGCAATTCTTCCAACTTTTATTATTGGGCAACCTGCTCCAAAAGTTAAAATTATTGCCATTTGAAGTATAACTCTAAAAGTATCACGGATATTGTCTGGATGATGTTCAGCAAAACTCTCAGCGCAATCTCCGCCTTGAAGTAAAAAAGCTTCTCCCCTTGATACTTTAGCTAGATTCTCCTTGAGCCTTCTTGCCTCTCCTGCAAATACAAGAGGCGGATAAGAAGATAATCGATCTTCAACCTTTTTTAACGTTGTAAGATCATCATATTCAGGAACCTGTATAACAGGTTTTTCTCTCCAGCTATCTTTTGACCATTTTTTAGTCACTAATATCTCCTAATCGCAGAAAAATGGTTATAGAGCATTAATTTCATCATTAACAGTAATTTATAAAATTTTATATTTTTTAGCTTATTGCCAATTTATTAAGATATTTTAATCTTTAATTAATCTTTTCTTAACTTTTGTCTGATATTTTCAATAAAAAGGAGAAAATAATGAAGAAAAAACTGACAACAATTTTTTTGATATGGGTTATGTTTTTTTTACCTATACAATCTAAAGAATTTGATAATGATGAATCTAACTTCTTTGATATGCACCCTAGATTTGAAAAAGATATCAGCAAAGAAAAAATTATAGAGTTAAAAATAGAATTTAAAAATTACTTAATAAAGGCAAAAAAGGAACTCAATAAACAATTTTCAAAGGAGGAGTTGGAAATAGCCAAGAAAGTAAATGAAGCTAGAAAAACACTTTATGGTCAAATTAAGAAGAAATTCACACATAAAGAACTACAATTACTAAAACATGCTCAATTACATAGTAAGCGTCACGGTAAATTTTAATTTTTTAATATAGAAAATTTACATTCTACTTGCATTCATATCAGCTGAATCATCTAGTTGCTCGCGATATTTTTTGAATTCTAGCCTTGCTACCGCACGATTATGAACTTCATCTGGGCCATCGACTAATCTTAGTACTCTTGCTCCAGCATATGCTTTTCCAAGTCCAAAATCAGTGGTAACACCACCACCACCATGAGCTTGTATAGCATCATCAATAATATCTAATAGTGTTCTAGGAGCCTTTACTTTTATCATTGCAATTTCAGCTCTAGCAACCTTATTACCCACAGTATCCATCATATAAGCAGCTTTCATTGTTAAAAGCCTTGAGCATTCAATCTCTATCCTAGCTTTTGCTACCCTTTCTTCCCATACGGAGTGTTCAGCAATAGGTTTTCCAAAAGCTACTCTAGTAAGGAGTCTTTTTGCCATTTTCTCTAATGTTCTTTCTGCTACACCAATTGCTCTCATACAATGATGTATTCTTCCTGGTCCTAATCTTCCTTGAGCTATCTCAAATCCTCTTCCTTCGCCTAAGAAGAGATTCTCTGCAGGAACTCTTACATTTTCTAATTTAACTTCGGAATGACCATGAGGGGCGTCATCAAATCCAAAAACAGGAAGATGTCTAATGATTTCTACTCCTGGAGTATCCATTGGAACAAGAATTTGACTTTGTTGTTGATGTCTAGGAGCATCAGGATTTGTTTTTCCCATAACAATTGCTACATTGCATCTAGGGTCCATCACACCAGAAGACCACCATTTTCTTCCATTTATAACATATTCATCCCCATCTCTTTCTATTCTAGTAGAAATATTAGTTGCATCAGAAGAAGCAACTTCTGGTTCAGTCATAAGGTAAGCTGATCTTATTTTGCCTTCAAGAAGAGGTTGAAGCCATTTCTCTTTTAGCTCTTCAGTGCCATATCTTTCAATTAACTCCATATTTCCAGTATCTGGCGCTGAACAATTAAATACTTCTGAAGACCATCCAACTCTACCCATGATTTCACATATAGGTGCATATTCTACATTTGTTAAGCCACCACCTCTTTCAGAATCAGGAAGAAACATATTCCATAAGCCTTCTTCTTTTGCCTTAACTTTTAAATCTTCCAAAATTTGAGGTATTTGCCATCTATCAGCACCGAAAGCTTCCATTTGTTCGTCATAAGTGATTTCATTTGGATAAACATGTTTATCCATAAAAGCTTCAACTCTTGCTATTAGTTCTTTGGTCTTATCGTTATGTTCAAAAATCATATTGCTCTCCTGAGTTTATTAAATAGTATCGATCTAATTTAAGTAATTCTAGTTAAAAATAAACAATTATCTCTTATCGGAAAAAAATTTTTTTAGCAAATCCTCAGACTCTTTTTTATAAAAACCACTGAATATATTTGGTTTGTGATGACAGGAATTACTCTTATAGATTTGTAGCCCATTTTCGACGCATCCTTTCTTTTCATCCTCAGTTGCAAAATATAAATTCTTTATACCTGCAAGTGAAATTGCCATGGCACACATTGCACATGGTTCTAAGGTAGTAAATAAAGAAAAACCATATAATTTTGTTGTCTTAAGTTTATTTGATGCTTCTCTTAATGTTAATATTTCTGCATGAGCGGTAGGATCGTTTAATTCAATTACCCTATTACCGTTAGAGGCTATTATTTCATATTTTTTATTTATAATAAGTGATCCAACAGGAACTTCGTTTCTATTTTTAGCTTTGACAGCCTCTTCAATCGTAAGTTTCATAAAATATTTAGTTTGTGATATGTTATTATTCAAATTAGTTCCTTGTTAAGTATTTATAAGACCTCAAAATGAATAAAAAATCAAAACTTCGTATTGCAAAATTTATATCCAATGCAGGGATTTCATCAAGGAGGGGTGCAGAAGAATTAATTTTAGAAGGTAGAGTTGAGGTAAATGGTCAACTTATAGAATCTCCTGCCTTAAATATTGATAAAGATGATATTGTTAAAGTTGATGGTAAAATAATCGAAGGTAATTTATCCACTCGTATGTGGATATTTTATAAACCTAAAGGATGTCTCGTAACTGCAAGTGACCCTAAAAATAGAAAAACTATATATGATTTTTTACCTCATTCTATGAAAAATATTAATGCTGTTGGCAGATTGGATTTTAATAGTGAGGGATTATTATTATTAACTAATAATGGCGATTTTTCTAGATATTTAGAACTTCCTAGAAATAACTTTGAAAGATTATATAAAGTTAGAGTTTTTGGAAAAGTTCGCGAGGATTTACTTTTAGGGCTTTCCAAGGGAATTAAAATTAATGGAATAAGATACAAACCTATAAAAGCATCATTAGAAAAAGAAAATGGATCGAATTCTTGGGTAAAATTTTCTATTTTTGAAGGAAAAAATAAAGAAATAAGAAAAATATGTAGGTCAATGAGTTTAGATGTAAATAGGTTAATACGATATTCTTATGGTCCATTTAGGTTAAACAAGTTAAAAAAAGGTGAAATTGAGGAGATATCTTACTTTATCCTAAAAAAGAAATTACCTAATTTTTTTAAAAATAAGGAGAATTAGTTTGAGAATTATTTCAGGAAACTTTGCAGGTAGAAAATTACTAGCACCTAAAGGAAAGGGCACTCGACCAACGACTGATAGATATAAAGAGACTTTATTTAATATTATAGAAAACAGTTTAAAAATTAGTTTAAAAGATAAGAATATAATGGATATATTTGCAGGTTCAGGATCTTTAGGGATTGAGGCTTTATCTAGAGGTGCAAAATCTTGCTGTTTTGTTGATAAATCGGAAAAAGCTATTTCGGTAATAGAGAATAATTTGGAAAATCTTGGAGCGCTTACAATTTGTAATCTTTTTAATATAGATGTAAACAAGCTCCCTAAATTTCAAAAAAATATCAATGAAAAAATAGATATAATCTTTTCAGATCCTCCTTATCAGGATAATAATATAAATAATATTGCTATAGACCGTTTATTAAATAAGGGTTGGGCGCAAGATAATACCTATTTGTTTTTGGAAACAGCGTATAAAAGTTTACAAAAAGACATTTCTGGGTTCAAAATTATTGAAAATAGAAAAATAGGCGAAAGTTCATTAAAAATTTATTTGAAGACAAACTATTGAATGAATTAAAAAAAATTAATAAGATTTATTTATATCTAAGGAGAATTTATTATGAGAGGATTAATGCAAGAATGGCCTTTGCTTGTACACACTTTTATTGATCATGCAAAGATTCATCACGGTGAAAGAGAAATAGTTACTCGAAGAATTGAAGGCGATATTCATACTACTAATTACTCTGAGATTTATTCTCGATCAAAGAAATTCTCAAAAGCCCTCAAAGGTTTAGGGGTAAGAAGGGGAGATGTTATAGGCACTCTTGCTTGGAATACATATAGACATCTTGAATCTTGGTATGGAATTACTGGATTAGGTGCAATTTATCACACATTAAATCCTAGATTATTTGTTGAGCAGTTAGATTATATAATTAATCATGCTGAAAATAAATTTATTATTACTGATGTTAGTTTTGTTGAAATTTTAGAAAATATTGAAGATAAAATACCTCATGTAGAGGGATTTATTTTTCTTTGTGAGAAGGAAAATTTACCTGAAACTAAACTAAAGAATATTTATTCATTTGAGGAATTAGTAGAAGCGGAAGATGATTCATTTGAATGGGTGAAAGTGGAGGAGGATGATGCTTGCGGTTTGTGCTATACATCTGGAACCACAGGAAACCCCAAAGGTGTTTTATATTCACATAGATCAAATGTTTTGCATACCCTTGCTGCTAATTCTGCAGATGCAATGGGGATTAAGTCAACAGATGTTGTAATGCCAGTTGTACCAATGTTTCACGCTAATGCTTGGGGTCTATCTTTTTCAGCCCCTATGTCAGGTTGTAAGGTAGTTATGCCTGGAATGAATATGGATGGTGAAAGTATATATGAACTTTTAGATTCTCAAAAAGTTACTTTTACGGCTGCGGTCCCAACCGTCTGGTTAATGCTTCTTCAATATCTTGAAGAAAATAGCTTAAAATTACCATACCTTGAAAGAGTCGCTATAGGAGGATCAGCAGTCCCAAGAATGATGTTAGAAAAATTCGAGAAAAATTATGATGTTTCAGTTATGCATGCTTGGGGTATGACAGAAATGTCACCTCTTGGAACTATTGGGGCATTTAAAAGCGGAATGGAAGATCTAAGTTTTGAAGAACAAATGGATATAAAATTAAAACAAGGTAGAGCTTCATATATGGTTGAGATGAAAATAACTAATGATGAAGGAGATGAGCTACCCTGGAATGGAAAAGATTTCGGACATTTGTTAGTAAGGGGGCCATTTATAGCTAGCAAGTATATGAAAGGTGAAGGAGGGCAAATACTAGATAATCAAGGATTTTTTGACACCGGAGATGTTGCAACTATAGATGAGTTAGGGTTTATGCAAATAACTGATAGATCTAAAGATGTTATTAAATCTGGTGGAGAATGGATTTCATCAATTGAATTAGAAAATATTGCTGTTGGACATCCTGAAGTTGTTGAAGCTGCTGTCATCGGTATTTATCATCCTAAATGGGATGAGAGACCTCTTCTTATATGTATTCCTTCAGAAGGTAGTGATCTCAAGAAAGAAGATGTATTAAATTTCTTAGAAGATAAACTGGCCAAATGGTGGATGCCAGATGATGTTGTCTTTGTTGATGAAATACCTCATACAGCTACAGGCAAGATACAAAAGTTAACTTTAAGAGACCAATTTTCAGATTATAAGCTTCCTTCATCTTAATTATTTGAAGCTCTTTTAATCCTATCATTAATAGCTTTACCGATACCTTTTTCTGGTATTGTTGTTATAGCAATTTTCTTAAATTCTTTTTCTAATATAGCAAGAAGTGAAAATAAATTTGCTGCAGCTTCAGTTAAATTTCCACTCTTACTTAAATTAGGTTCTCTGAATTTTGGACCAAATCCAATCAAGACTTCATTTCTATTAGCTCTTTTTGCATTAATTCTTAAAGGTACAGAAGGTGAATAGTGTTTCTTAGTTAGGCCAGGTGAAATTATTTTTTGATTTTTTTGTTTGGATTTATCGATAACTTTGTAAGGTAATTTTGCCTCTAGATCTTCTTTAGTAATTCCACCATGTCTAAGTATTGCTACTTGATTTTTTTCAAAAGTAATTATTGTGCTTTCAACCCCGATTGATGTTTGCCCACCATCTAATATAAGAGATAAATCTTTTTCGTTCTTAAAATAATTATAAACATGGTTGGCTTTAGTGGGACTTAGAAAACCAGATTTATTTGCACTTGGTGCAGCAATAGGGCTTTTTAAATTACGAATTAATTCTAAAGCTACTTTATTGTTAGGAATTCTAACAGCTAATGTATCAAGTCCAGCGCTTAAAAGAAGGCTAAGGGATGAAGATTTCTTTCTCTTCAGAATTATTGTTAATGGGCCTGGCCAGAATTTTGAGCCTATACTTTTTACTTCTTTGCTCACTTTACAATGATCTTCAATCTCTTTAATAGTTCTGAAATGAACTATAATCGGATTAAAATTTGGTCTGTTCTTACATTTAAATATTTTTGCAATTGCTAGATCATTTTTAGCATCTGCGCCCAATCCATATACGGTTTCTGTTGGAAAAGATATTAATTGACCTTTGTTAAGTTCGTCAACAGCTTTAAAAATTTGATCTTTACTAATTTTTTTTATTGTAGTCATTTTTAAAATTTTATTTTACTTAGTAAGTATATTCTAATTTTCATTATCGAATATTTTAAATTAGAATAAGATTTAATATGGAGATATTTATGGCATTTGTTTCGCCTGTAAATCAAATGATTTTTACTCTTTCGCAAATGGCTAATTTTAGCGACCTTGAGGAGTCAGAGGTATGGCCAGAATTAAACATTGATTTTATTCAATCTTTATTAAAGGAAGCCGCAAAATTGGCAGATTCTGAAATTGCACCTCTAAATAAAATTGGCGATCAGGAAGGATGTGATTTTAGTAATAATCAAGTAAAAACTGCACCGGGATTTAGTAAGGCTTATAAAAAATTTATTGATTCTGGGTGGGCAGGAATCTCTGGCCCTTCTGATAAAGGCGGTCAAAGTCTACCAATAACAGTTGCTGTTATGATTCAGGAATTATGGAATACATCTTGTATGAGCTTCTCACTTTGTCCAATGCTAAGCCAGGGTGCTATAGAGGCAATAAACCAACATGCTACAGAAGAAATTAAATTAACTTATTTACCTAAACTTTTATCAGGTGAGTGGACAGGAACTATGAATCTTACAGAACCTCAAGCTGGATCAGATGTAGGTTTGTTAAATGCTTCAGCAAAAAAACAAGAAGATGGAAGTTTTTTAATTAAAGGAACAAAAATATATATCACTTATGGTGAACATGACATGTCAGAAAATATTATTCACCTTGTTTTAGCTAGAATAGACGGGTCTCCAGAAGGTAATTCAGGTATTTCTTTATTTTTGGTTCCCAAATTCCTTTCTAACAAAAACAATAATTTCAATGTAAGAAATGATTTAAAGTGTATAGGTTTAGAAAAAAAGCTTGGTATTCATGCTTCACCAACATGCACTATGAGTTTCGGAGATAACGAAGGAGCTATTGGATATCTTATAGGTGAAGAAAACAGAGGTCTTAACTGTATGTTTACAATGATGAATAACGCAAGGTTAAATGTAGGTATGCAGGGGGTTGGAGTTTCTGAAAGATCTTTTCAACAGGCTTTAGAATATGCAAATGAAAGAATTCAGGGAAAGGATTATAATTCCAATATCGATAATAATGAGAGGACTCGAATAATTAATCATCCAGATGTTAGAAGGATGCTGTTAGAGATGAAGAGTCTTACGGATGCAACAAGAGCCCTTTGTTATGATAACGCAATTGCAATTGATCTTGGTAAAAGCCATCCCGATGATGATATTAGGAGGAAATATAAATTAAAAGCCGATCTTCTAACGCCTATTTCAAAATCTTGGTCAACTGATATAGGTGTAATAGTATCATCAATTGGAGTTCAAGTGCATGGCGGTATTGGTTTTATAGAAGAAACAGGTGCAGCACAACATTTAAGAGATGCTAGAATTGCCCCTATTTATGAAGGCACTAATGGAATACAAGCTATTGATCTATTAACTAGGAAGATTGCATTAAATAATGGAGAGGCAATTCAAAACTTTCTTCAAGAGATTTCTGCTACAAAAGATAATTGTTTAAGAAGCAATAATAATAATTTAATTAAAATAGGACAAAATTTATCTGATTCATTAGATGATGTTAAAATTACTACAGATCAAATTTTGGAATGGTTAAAAAATAAAGATAAGAAATTTGAAGTTCTACAAAATGCAGCATTTTATTTAGAACTTTTGGGTATATTGGCTGGAGGGCATTATTTAGCTAAGGGGGCTTTAAATAATTTAAAAAGTGATAGCGGGAATACAAAAATTGATATTGCATATTTTTATTGTTCAACATATTTACTTAAATCAAAAGGTTTATCAAAATCAATTTGTGATGGAAATAAAATGATAAATAAAAATGATTTCAGTAAGATAGTCGAGGTCTTTTGATGGATAAATTAATTGAGAAGAATAATAAAGGCGCACATAACCTAGTTTTTCCTTATGATGTATCACCTGATCCAGGAAGAATGTTAAAAATAACTGACGGCGTCTATTGGGTAAGAATGAATCTTCCTTTCGCTCTTAATCATATAAATTTATGGGTTTTAGAGGATGGCAAGGGTTGGACAATAGTTGATACAGGAATTGCAAGCGCAGAAATTAAGTCGAATTGGAGAAAATGTTTTTCAGGTGATATGAAATCTTTAGGCGTTAAAAAGGTTATAGTTACACATCTTCATCCTGATCATATTGGGCTTGCAGGCTGGTTAAATAAAAAGTTCTCATCACCACTTTTTATGTCAAGATCAGATTATTTGATGTGTAGAATGCTTGTTTCAGATACTGGAAGAGAGGCTCCAGAAGAAGGAAAGTCTTTGTATAAATCTGCAGGATTTACAGAAGATGAATTAGACACTTATACAGAAAGATTTGGCGGTTTTGGTAGTGCTATTTCTAAGATGCCAGATAGTTATAACCGTCTTAAAGATTTTGATAAAATAACAATTGGAAATCTTGAGTGGGAAATTGTTGTAGGTAGTGGTCATTGCCCTGAACATATATGTTTATACAATAAAGAGTTAAAATTATTTATTTCTGGCGATCAAGTTTTACCTAAAATTACATCTAATGTTAGTGTTTTTCCTACTGAACCTGATTCTAACCCACTTAAAGACTGGCTGGAAAGTTGTAAATATATAAAAGAAAGAGTTCCAAATGATGTACTTGTCCTTCCTTCACACAATGAACCATTTCGAGGTCTTCACGAAAGATTAGATCACTTAATTTCAGGGCACGAAAAAAATCTTTCTAGACTTTTGGATTTTTGCAAAGAACCAAAAAGGGCAGTTGATGTATTTTCTGTTTTATTTAAAAGAAAAATTACAAGAGATGTTTTACTAATGGCGACTGGAGAAAGTATAGCCCATCTTAATTGTTTAAAGGACAGAGGTTTGATAACATCTGAAAAAGATGAGCAAGATGTTATAACTTATACTAAGGTATAATAGTAAGGTAAGAAAAGATGAATAAAAAAAATGATATAAAGGATCTATCTTTTGAACAGGCTTTATCTGAATTAGAGGAGATTGTTGAAAAATTAGAACAAGGCGATATTGATCTTGAAGATTCTATCGGTATATATGAAAGGGGTAATCTTTTAAAAGCTCATTGTGAAAAAAAACTCGAATCTGCAAAGATGAAAGTTGATAAAATAATTTCACAACCTGATGGGGATTTTTCTTCGGAATCTTATGAAGAATAATATTCTATAATGAATAAATTTTGCGATGACCTATCATCTTGCGCTGAAGAGATTGATAAGAATTTAGAGTCAATTCTGAATAAAAGACTCGTTTTTGAGAACGCCTTAAAGGATTCAATTTATTATTCGTCAATTGATGGCGGTAAAAGGTTTAGAGGTTTTTTAACAATAGAGACGGCTAAATTTTTTAATGCTAATATTCAGAATGCTTTAAATACTGCTTCTTCAATAGAATTAATTCATTCTTACTCATTGATTCATGATGATCTACCTGCATTGGATAATGATAATATAAGAAGAAATAAACCTTCAAATCACATAAAATTTGATGAGGCTACTTCAATACTTGCAGGTGATGCAATTCAATCTCTAGCCTTTGAGATTTTATCAGAACCTATGGAAGATATAAGTTTAGAAAAACAATTATATTTAATAAATCAATTTTCTCTTAAAATTGGAGCGAATGGTATGGTAGGTGGACAAATAATTGATATTAATTCTAAGAAAAAAGATCTAACTATTAATGAGATAGAGCAAATGCACAAATTAAAGACCGCAAATTTGATAAGTTTTTCTTGCCAGGCCGGAGCTATAATCGGCGGTGCAAGTGAAGAAGAAATAGGAGCTTTTGAGTTATATGGAGAAAACTTAGGAATTGCGTTTCAAATTATTGATGATGTTTTAGATAAAACAGGAGATAAAGATAGAATAGGAAAAACTATGGGAAAAGATGAATTAAATAATACCAAAACCTATTTAAGTCACTTTGATGAAGAAACTTCAATTAGAAAAGCTGAAGAATTTTGTACTAAAGCAATTTCTTCATTAAATATGTTTGACCAATTGCCAGAAAATTTTATAAATGCATTAGAATTTATAATATCAAGAAAGTTTTAGATTATGAATGAAGTTGAAATAAAATATCTTAACAACATAAAGGGCCCTAAAGACTTAGATGCTCTTGATGATAAGCAGTTAAAACAACTAGCAAATGAGTTACGATATGATGTGATTGAGAAGGTTTCTAAAACAGGCGGTCATTTGGGCGCTAGCCTTGGTGTTATAGAATTAACAGTTGCTTTGCATAAAATTTTTAATGCTCCTGAAGATAAGATTATTTGGGATGTTGGTCATCAAACTTATCCTCATAAGATTCTGACAGGAAGAAGAGATAAAATGCATACCCTACGAAAAAAAGATGGTTTATCCGGATTTACAAAAAGAGATGAAAGTGAATTTGATCCATTTGGAGCCGGGCATAGTTCAACAGCTTTGTCAGCTGGATTAGGAATGTCTATAGGGAGGGATTTAAAAAATAAAAATAACCATGTGGTTTGTGTTGTTGGTGATGGAGCTATGAGTGCAGGACAGGCTTATGAAGCATTAAATAATGCAGGTGCAATGAAATCTAGATTGATAGTAATTCTTAATGATAATGATATGTCTATAGCCCCTCCTGCAGGTGCAATGAGTGCTTATTTGGCAAAACTTATATCTGGAGGAACATATTTTGGGTTAAGAAATTTTGCAAAACAAGTCGTAGAAAAGCTACCAAAGACATTAGAAAAAGGAGCAAAGAAAGCCGAAGAAATTACAAGACTTATAGCTGGTAATGGAACTTTGTTTGAAGCTTTAGGTTTTTACTATGTCGGACCAATTGATGGACATAATTTAGATCATCTACTTCCTGTTATTAGGAATGTTAAGAATGCAGATCATGGACCAATAATAATTCATGTAGTCACGCAAAAGGGTAAGGGATATAAACCAGCCGAGGATTCTGACGAAAAATTTCACGGTGTTTCAAAATTTAATATTACGACTGGTGTGCAAGAAAAGCCAAAAAAGAGTAATGATACTTATACAAAAGTTTTTTCAGACACACTAATTAAGTGTGCTGATAAAGATAATGACATAGTTGCTGTAACTGCCGCTATGCCTTCAGGAACAGGATTAAATAAATTTAAAGAATCTTATCCAGAAAGGTTCTTTGATGTAGGTATTGCTGAGCAACATGCTGTTACTTTTTCTGCAGGTCTAGCAATTGAAGGCCTTAAACCATTTACAACTATTTATTCTACTTTCTTACAGAGATCTTATGATCAAATAGTCCACGATGTGGCTATTCAAAATTTATCAGTCAAATTTGCAATTGATAGAGCCGGTTTGGTTGGAGCGGATGGACCAACTCATTCTGGGAGTTTCGATATATCATACCTATCAATTTTACCTAATTTTGTAGTAATGGCGGCTTCAGATGAAGTTGAACTTGCGAGAATGGTAAAGACTGCTTCAGATTATAATAGTGGGCCTATATCATTTCGTTATCCTAGAGGAGAAAGTTCAGGCCTTGAAATACCAAAAGAATTAAAAAGTATTGAGATAGGAAAGGGAAAAATTAAGAAAGTAGGTGATAAAATTGCCATTCTAAATCTTGGCACTCGAATAGAAGAGGTAAACAAAGCTTCATTAAAATTAGAATCTATGGGTCTTTCCTGTACAATTGCTGATGCAAGGTTTGCAAAACCATTAGATAAAGAATTAATTATTAATCTCGTTAAAAACCATGAACTGATATTGACTGTTGAAGAAGGTTCATCAGGTGGATTTGGCGCTCATGTATTATTGTTTCTTGCTGATAATGGTTATCTTGATGATGGTTTAAAAATTAGAAACCTATATCTTCCAGATGTTTTCATTCAGCATGGAGATACGGATAATATGTATGAACAAGCTGGTTTAGATTCCGATAATATAGTTAAGACAGCGCTAATTGCATTAGGTATTAACGATAGTGAGTTTAGGATTATTAAAAATTAATCGTTAATCTGCCCTCTGTTTCTTAAAAAATGATCAGCGAGTACACATGCAACCATTGCTTCGCCGACAGGTACAGCTCTAATTCCAACACAAGGGTCATGCCGACCTTTTGTTTCAATCTCAGTATCTTTATTTGATTTATTTATTGTTTTCTTTGTTTTTCTAATTGATGAAGTTGGTTTAACAGCAAACCTAAGAACTATGTCTTGTCCAGATGAAATACCGCCTAAAATACCACCTGCATTATTTGTCGAAAAAACAGGTTTATCTTTTTGCATTTTCATTTCATCACCATTATCACTACCTGGTATATTTACAGAATCAAAACCATTACCAATTTCAACTCCTTTAACTGCATTGATACTCATGATTGCACCACTTAAGTCGGCATCCAATTTACCATAAATTGGGGCACCTAAACCAACTGGAACATTTTTTGCTGTTACTTCAATAATTGCCCCACAGCTATCTCCTTCATCAATTAATGAAGATATTTTATTTTCCCATTTTTCTACAATTTCTGAATCAGGACACCAGAAGGGGTTTTCATCGATAAATTTCCAATTCCAATTATCACGATTTATTTTTAGATCTCCTAATTGAACGAGAGCTCCTTTTATTTCGATATTAGGAATAATTTTCCTAGCCACAGCGCCTGCCGCAACTCTCATAGCAGTTTCTCTAGCTGATTGACGTCCACCACCTCTAGGATCTCTTATCCCATATTTTGAAAGGTAGGTATAATCTGCATGACCTGGTCTAAATTTATCTTCTGTTTCTTTGTAATCTCCCGATCTTTGATCTTTATTATAAATTATCATTGATATAGGGGTTCCAGTTGAACGCATAACACCATCTTCTTCATATATTCCTGATAAAATTTCAACGATATCAGGTTCATTTCTTGGGCTAGTAAATTTATTTTGTCCTGGTCTTCTTTTATTTAGCCAAAATTGGATATCTTTTTCATTTATTTCAATTCTAGGAGGTGTTCCGTCAACTACACATCCAATAGCTGACCCATGAGACTCTCCCCATGTTGTAAATTTGAATAAATGTCCAAATGTATTATGTGACATTTCTTAATCTCCTACAGTAGAAATATCTGGCGCATCTTCATCTTTCATACCTATGATATTATACCCTGAGTCTACATGATGTATCTCACCAGTAACGCCAGAAGATAAATCACTTATTAAATAAACTGAAGCATTACCAACTTCATCAATTGAAACTGTTCTTTTTAACGGGGAATTAAATTCATTCCACTTTAATATATATCTAAAGTCTCCAATTCCTGAAGCTGCGAGAGTCTTTATAGGACCAGCAGAGATAGCATTAACTCGTATATTTTCTTTACCTAAATCTTTTGCGAGATATTTAACGCTTGTCTCTAAAGCTGATTTTGCTACACCCATAACATTATAATGAGGCATAACTTTTTCAGACCCATAATAAGTCAATGTTAGGATGGAGCCACCGTTAGTCATCAGCTTTTCAGCTCTCTGAGAAACTGAAGTTAAGGAATAACAAGATATATTTAATGTATTTAAAAAATTTTCTTGAGATGTTTCTAAATATCTTCCATTCAACTCATCCTTATTGGAAAAAGCTACTGCATGCACTAAAAAATCTAATTTTCCCCATTCATCTCTAATTTCTTTGAATAATTTATCTATATCCTGACCGTCTGTGACATCGCATTCAAGAACTAAATTTGAACCTAAATCTTTTGCCAAAGGGATAATTCTTTTTTTAATTGCTTCGCCTTGATAACTGAGAGCTATTTCAGCGCCATGAGCTCTACAAGCTTTTGCTATACCCCATGCAATTGATCTGTTATTAGCTATTCCCATAACTAATCCTCTTTTTCCATTTAGTAGATTTGTTTTATTTTCCATAGGTAATCTTATTAGTTTGTTTTTATTTAATAATTTTTATAAATATAAAATAAAGAAGTACAGATTTATACATCAATTGTATAATTTTATTTATTTTTTTCTTGAAAGGCATAATTAATGAAATTGGGTGATAGTAAAATAAACAAGAAAAGTAATCCATTTGCTTTATTTAATGAATGGTATGAAGAGGCTAAAAGAAAAGAAATAAAAAATCCAAATGCAATGGCATTATCAACAATTGATTCTTTTAATAGGCCAAGAACAAGAATGGTTTTGATGAAAGAAATTAAGAAGAAAGGGATAGTCTTTTTCACTAATTCAGAAAGTTATAAAGGAAAACAAATTAATAAAAATAATAATGTATCATTATGTTTTTATTGGAAATCAATAGGAAAACAAATCATCATTCAGGGCAAAGTAAATAAAATTAATAAAATCGAAAGTGATAAATATTTTAATTCAAGAGATAGAAAATCGAAAATCGGGACCTGGGCATCAGATCAATCGAGAGTTCTCAAAAGCAGATCAATCTTAGAAAAAAAATATAATGAATTTTTAAAAAAATATAATGGAAAAGAAGTTCCAAGACCAAATCATTGGAATGGGTATTATGTAGAGCCAAAGACTTTTGAATTTTGGTTAGAAAGAGCAAATAGATTACATGAAAGAATTGAATATAATTTGGATAAGAGAAAATGGTCTAGAAGATTTCTTTATCCTTAAAGTTAAATGATTCTTTCTGATTTATAGTTCTTGTAATGAGCAATTATCATCAATAAAGCGCCAAAAACAGTAAGTAATATTTCCATATTTCTTTCTTGGAAGAGTCCCAAAAAAAGACTCAAAATCCCTATTGAGGCAATAATACCAAGATTTAAATTTTTATTATTTCTAAAATTTTTTAGAAAAACATTAATATAAATAAAGAACACTAAAATAAATAATACTTCATGAATCATAAGATCTGGAGAAATAAAATTCGTTACAGTATCAATACCAATAAATAAAACTATAAAAGGAAAAGCTAAGCAATGAATAATACATACTATAGATAGAATTATTCCAATTAAATTATTTGAATTCATAAATTTAAACTCCATAAAGCTTGTAAACTTTATAATATTATATTACTAGGAAAATATGTTAGATATTTTTGCTATACCGGCTTTTTCAGATAATTACATTTGGGCTTTAAAGTACAATAATCAATTAGCGGTAGTTGATCCTGGAGATGCGGATGCAGTAAAAGAAGTTTTAATAAATGAAAGTCTAGATTTAGCAGCAATTTTAATAACTCATTGGCATCCTGATCACACTGGTGGAGTTATAGAATTATCAAAAGAAAAATCAGTTCCTGTTTATGGCCCTAAAGGAGGCCATATTGAAGGAATAACATTAGAACTAAGTGAAAATGATAAAATTGAATTGTTTGATGAGATTTATGAGGTTATAGAGACTCCAGGGCATACACTTGACCATATTTCTTATTTTTCCAAACAAGAAATACCAATCTTATTTTGTGGTGATACACTTTTTTCTGGTGGTTGTGGTAGGTTATTTGAAGGAACACCAGAACAAATGTTTAAATCTCTAAATAAATTATCCTTATTACCTGACACCACTATGGTTTTTTGTACTCACGAATATACTTTAAGTAATTTAAAATTTGCCTTGGAAGTTGAGCCAAAAAATAGTGATCTTCTTGAGTATTTTGAAGAAGTTAAAGAAAAAAGAGAAAATGATATAATAACAATTCCTTCCAACATGAAATTAGAGAAAAATATTAATCCTTTTCTTAGATATTCAGAAGAGGGCATCATAAAGAGTGCTGAGAAATATTCTTCAAAAGCTCATTTAACTGATATTGAAGTTTTAGGCGCTATTAGAACTTGGAAGGACAATTTCTAGATTCTTGCTCATCTTAAAATGATCAATTCCTATTCCCGCATCATAAGGACCTAAGATTTTATAACCAAGCCTTAAATAAAAATTAACCGCATTATCTCTAGAATTTAGAATTATTTTATAACGGTTATTTTTTTTTGAAAAATTTTCTAACCCAATAACAATTGCTTTTCCTATACCCCGTTTTTGGTATTTTACTTGAACCGCCATATATCTAATTTGAGATTGCTCTTTATTAAGGAAATGAATTCTTCCAACGCCTAAGATAGCTTCATTTATATCTGTTGCCATAAGATGATAACTTTTTTCTTCTAAATTATCTTTTGTTGATTTTTTATCTAGTCCTATAGGTTCTCTTAGTATTTTCCATCTAAAAAGAAAATATTCTTTCCACTCTGAATTTGTTGAGGGTGATCTTAAATTAAT
>CAZLAN010000013.1:0-6429 GCA_964557485.1 uncultured Rhodobiaceae bacterium
AAGGCGCTCAAGATAAGAAAAGAGCAAAATTATTTGCTAAAATTTCTAAGGAAATTACTGTAGCCGCTAAACTTGGTATTCCTGATCCAGTTTCTTACCCTAGATTAAGATCCGCAATTTCTTTAGCTCGTTCTCAAAATATGCCCAAGGATAACATTGAGCGTGCGATAAAAAAAAGTAGTGATGAAAATTCGGAAACTTATGATGAAGTTAGATATGAAGGATTTGGTCCATCGGGCGTAGGTATAATTGTTGAAACATTAACCGACAACAGGAATAGAACAGCAGGAGATATCAGATCTATTTTCTCAAAATGTGGGGGAAACCTTGGCGAGACTGGTTCAGTTAGTTTTATGTTTCGCCACCTTGGTAAGATTGATATTCCCAAGAATTTATTGGCCTTTGAAGAAATCTTCGATGTTGCTATTGAATGTGGTGCCTCTGATTGTGATGAAAGTGATGATTTTTATGAAGTTTCTTGTTCGCCAGAAGATCTTCATCAAACAGCAAATCTTCTAGAATCCAGTTTGAAAAACGACCTGGCGGCAAAACTAAGTTGGAAACCAACAAATCTTATTAGCGTAGATGAAGAATCAGCTCATAAAATAATTAATATGGTTAATTCTTTAGACGATAATGATGATGTACAAGAGGTTTTTGCAAATTTTGATATTTCAGATGAAATTTTAAGCAATTTATAATTTTATGGATCTTATTCAGTTAGAGCAAAAAGATTTAAAAGAATTCAAGCGTAGATTACACGAATCCCAAGGTTATATTTGTCCAATATTGAAAATGTATTTTCCTGTTGAGCAAATGGCAGTTGATCATAAACATAAACGTAAAGACGATCTAATAGGAATTGAAGGAAATGGGCTAGTCAGAGGTGTTATTATGAAAGATGCTAATAGATTTGAAGGAAAAGTACTGAGCTATTTTGTAAGATATGGTCTTGCTAAATATGTTGACTTGCCTACATATTTAAGAAATTTAGCTGATTATATTGAAGAACCCCCCTGTGAACAAATTTACATACATCCTAAAGAAAAGAAAAAAGAAAAACTTGGGAAAAGGAATTTTAATAAAATTAACAAAGAATATAAAAAGCGTAATCCTTTAAAGAAGGAGTTAGAATATCCTGCGAGTAAAAAACCTACAAAAAAAATCAAAGAATTAGCTGCAGAGTATGAAATAGAATTATGACAATAGAAATTTCTGGTGAAATTAAAGATAAAACTCATTTTTTTAATGTTAGAGTTTATTACGAAGATACTGATTTTACCGGAATTGTTTATCATGCTAATTATTTAAAATTTGCTGAAAGAGGTAGAACTAATTTTTTAAGACTGCTTGGAATTAACCATTTAGATCTCATCAAAGATAAAGATCCAAAATATTTTGTTGTGTATTCCATGGATACTAAATTTTTAGGTACTTCTACGATAGATGATATTCTTGAAGTTAGATCTTTTTTTAAAGGAATAAAGGGTCCAAGATTGATAATTAATCAAGAGATATTTAATAAGGAAAGAAATCTATTTTCTGCTAAAATAGAATTTACAATATTAGATGAAAATGGGAAACCTAGGAAATTTCCTGATGATATGATATCGAAAATAGAACCGTATATTAATTAGTAATAAAAGTATAAAGTCCTAGATAATTAAAATGACCAACAACTTAGTAAAAAATTTTGATTCAGAAGTTTTAGATTCCAACATTGCTATAGCTGTTTCTGGAGGAGTTGATTCTCTTGTTCTTATGAATTTAGCCAATGAATCAAAAGCAATTAAGAATAAGGATGTTTTTATTTTAACTATAGATCATGGTTTGAGACCTGAATCTAAAAATGAATGTAAGTTTGTAGAAGGTTTGGCTAAAAAATTAGGCTTTAAAGTAAAAATTTTAAAATGGAAAGGCAATAAACCCAAAAAGGGCCTCCAAGAAAAAGCACGAAATGAGCGGTATAATTTACTTTTAAATTTTTGTAGAGAAAATTCTATTAATAATCTTTTTCTGGCTCACCACCTTGATGATCAAATAGAAAATTTTTTGTTTAGGATGTTTAGGGGCTCAGGCATTAAAGGTTTAACTTCATTTTCTAATCGATTTGAAAGAGATGGAATATTATTAATTAGACCTTTAGTTGATATTCCAAAATCAGAGTTAATCACTTTTGCTAAAAAAAGAAAAATTAAATGGATTGAAGACCCATCTAACCAAAATAAGAAATTTGAAAGAATTAAACTTCGTAAAATTCTTCCTTTAATCTATGAAGAAGGCTTTGACAAAAAAGTTTTTCTTAAATCTATAAAAAAATTAAAATTAGCAAATAAAGCTCTTGATGAGGTAACAAAAGAATTTGTTTCAAAATATGTAATGGTAAATAAAAATATTTCTGTTTTTATTAATCAAGAATTATTTTTGGAAGCTCCCAAAGAAGTTCAGTTTAGGATAATTGAAAATTCTATAAGGATATTCTCTGGAGAGCGTTTTTATTCTCCAAGTTACTCAAAAATTATGAATTTAATTAATTGGATAAATGAAAGTACCGAAATTTCTGCAAAGACTCTCGGGGGAACAATATTTAGGAGAAGAAATAAAGGTATAATTTTGTATAAAGAAGTAAAAAAACTAAACGAAATTAAACCTATAAAATTATCAATAAATAATTATAAATCTTGGGATAATAGATTTTTGATAAAGGCTAAAAAGGCTTCTGAGGGCGAAATCTCATATTTGGGCGCTGAAGGCATAAAAATCTTAAAATCTAAGAAAAAGCTTAATAAAAAAGACCTTAATGATATACCTTTAACAGCTTTATACAGTATTCCGGCAGTTTGGAAGGGAAAACGCCTTATTTCCGCCCCTTTTTTTGATTATTCTTCTATTAATGGGTTTAGTCTAGAAATAAAAAATATTGACTATTTGCTCTAGAAATTGAAAAAAAAAGACTTATTTAATATATATCGTGTAAGTATTAGTAATTAATTATTTAATAGGAAGAAATTTGAATAACGGAAATTTAAAAAACTTTTTAGTCTGGACAATTTTAGCTTTTTCACTTTTGGGCCTTTATAATTTGGTTCAAGGACCAATTAATGGACCAACTCAAAATGAAATTAGTTTCTCTCAACTTCTTGCTGAAGTTGATAATGGAAATATTGCAGATGTTGAGATATCAGGAGATTCTATAACTGGACATTATTCTAATGGCCAAGGTTTCAGAACTTTTGCTCCTTCCGATCCATCATTAGTTCAAAGACTTTATGATAAGGGAGTGGTCATCAACGCAAAACCAAATAAGGAAGGTGGACCAACTTTATTAGGTGTCCTTATATCTTGGTTCCCAATGCTCTTATTAATAGCTGTCTGGATATTTTTTATGAGGCAGATGCAAGGTGGCGGCGGTAAAGCAATGGGCTTTGGTAAATCTAAAGCAAAGCTTCTTAATGAAAAGAATGGCATTGTAACATTTGATGATGTTGCAGGTGTCGATGAAGCTAAAGATGATTTGCAAGAAATCGTGGAGTTTCTTAAAGATCCATCAAAATTTCAAAGATTAGGCGGTAAGATTCCTAAAGGAGCTTTATTAGTAGGTCCTCCAGGAACTGGTAAAACTTTACTTGCAAGAGCAATTGCAGGTGAAGCAAATGTACCTTTTTTTACAATATCTGGATCTGATTTTGTTGAAATGTTTGTTGGTGTAGGTGCTAGTCGTGTTCGAGATATGTTTGAGCAAGCGAAAAAAAATGCACCATGCATAATTTTTATTGATGAAATTGATGCTGTTGGAAGGCATAGAGGTGCTGGTCTTGGTGGCGGAAACGATGAAAGGGAACAAACTTTAAATCAACTTTTAGTTGAGATGGATGGTTTTGAAACAAATGAAGGTGTAATATTAATAGCTGCTACAAATAGACCTGATGTTCTTGATCCGGCACTCTTAAGGCCAGGTAGATTTGATCGTCAGGTTGTTGTTCCAAATCCTGATATTATTGGTAGAGAAAAAATATTAAAAGTTCATATTAGGAAAGTTCCAATATCATCAGATGTTGATATTAGGGTTGTGGCACGTGGTACACCAGGTTTTTCAGGGGCAGATCTTGCAAATATTGTTAATGAAGCAGCTCTTCTTGCGGCAAGAAGGGGTAAGAGAATGGTAACTAATGCTGAATTTGATGATGCTAAAGATAAGGTAATGATGGGTCCAGAAAGAAGATCTATGGTAATGACAGATGATGATAAGAAACTTACAGCTTATCATGAGGCAGGACATGCTTTAGTTTCAATAAATATGGAATCATCTGATCCAATACATAAAGCTACTATAATACCAAGAGGAAGAGCTTTAGGCATGGTTATGCGTCTCCCTGAAAGAGATCAAATATCTATTACAAGAGAAAAGATGTATGCAAACCTTGCAGTAGCAATGGGAGGAAGGATTGCTGAAGAAATTATATTTGGACATGATAAAGTTACATCAGGTGCTTCTTCTGACATTCAACAAGCAACTCAGTTAGCCAGAGCTATGGTTATGAAATATGGAATGTCTGAAAAGTTAGGATTTTTAACATATGGTGATAATGAAGATGAAGTGTTTTTAGGTCATTCAGTTGCAAGAACTCAAAATATGTCTGAGGATATTCATAAAATTGTGGATTCTGAGGTAAGACATATTGTGGACAAGGCTTATAAAATGGCTGAAAAAGTTATGAAGGATAATGAAGAAGATTTACATACTATTGCTAATGGTCTTCTTGAGTATGAAACATTAACTGGTGAAGAAATAACAAATTTACTAGGTGGTGTAGAACCAAACAAAAACGATGATACTGATAAAAGTGATTCATCTAACGCTTCTGGATCAGTGCCAAAAACTGGTAAAAAGAGTGATTCTAACTCAAATCCTGGTCTTCAAGGGGCCTAATCACTAGGAACTTAATGGCTAAAAGTTTTTTTGGCACAGATGGAATAAGAGGAACGGTTAATACCGAAGATCTAAATTCGGAAATAGCTTTAAAATTAGGCATTGCTGCAGGAAAGGTATTCACTAGAGGAAATCATAAACATAGAGTAATAATTGGAAAAGATACTAGAGTTTCTGGTTATATGCTTGAATCAGCTTTGGAGTCTGGATTCACATCCTCAGGAATGGATGTGTTCTTAACTGGACCTATTCCTACACCTGCAGTTGCTTACCTTACTAGAGCATTAAGAGCTGATCTTGGAGTTATGATAACAGCATCACACAATACTTATGAAGATAATGGTTTTAAACTTTTTGGCCCGAATGGATTAAAATTATCTGACAATAAGCAATTCGAGATTGAAGAATTAATGAATAGAGAAGACATCATGACTATTCAAGATAAGGTAAATATTGGAGTGGCAAGAAGAGTTGATGATGCATTATCAAGGTATAATGAATTTGCTAAGGCCTCTTTTCCAAATTTAATGAGGTTAGATAATACTAAAATGGTTTTAGATTGTGCTAATGGTGCAACTTATAAGGTTGCTCCAAAAATGTTCTGGGAACTAGGAGCAGATATAGTTGTTATTGGAGATAAACCCAATGGAAGAAATATAAATCAAGACTATGGAACGACTAATACGGAAAATTTAAAACAAAAAGTACTTGATGAAAAAGCAGATTTAGGAATATCGTTTGATGGTGATGGCGATCGATTAGTGTTAATTGATAATAAAGGGAATCAAGTTGAAGGTGATCATTTATTAGCTATGATTGCTTTATCACTAAAAAATAAGAATAAGTTAAAATCTGACAAAGTAATATCGACGATTATGTCTAACTATGCTTTGGAAAAATACTTAAAAGAAAATGGAATAGAGCTAATAAGATCTCAGGTTGGTGATAGATATGTTATTGAAGAAATGATTAAACATGATGCTAATCTTGGTGGCGAGCCATCGGGTCATATAATTCTCAGAGATTATTCTACAACCGGTGATGCCTTAATAGCTGCATTAAATGTTTTAGCTTTAATGTGTGAAGAAAATAAATCCATTTCAGAACTTACTAATCTTTTTACTCTTAATCCTCAACATATTGATGAATTTAGGCATAAAAATATAAATGCTATTTCAGATTCTTCAATTAAAGATTTGTCTAATGAAATGGTTAAAAAGATGAAAAAAAAGGGCAGGGTGATTATTAGAAAAAGTGGTACTGAGCCAATAATTAGAATGATGGTAGAAAGTGAAGATAAGAATCTGAATCAAAATATATTAAGTAATATTGAATCATCTCTAGAAAATCTCATTAAATAATAGAATTATTACTTAATTATAAAATTTGATTGACTAATCTCACAATTAGTTTTATTTCAGCCTTGGGACACTCCTCCCCAACGAGGAGCAACTATCTGTAAGGATAGAAGACATGATAGAAAAACCAAAAAATAAGCC
>CAZLAN010000013.1:6529-16923 GCA_964557485.1 uncultured Rhodobiaceae bacterium
GGATTAACTTTGTGTGATGCTACTTCTGCAGTTTTTGCTCAAGAATTAGATTGGAATAAACTTGATGCAACAAGTTTTAGTTGGCAGAAAGTTCTTGGCGGTGAAGCAGCGCATGGAGTCTTAGTGCTAAGTCCAAAAGCTATAAAGCATCTAGAAACCTATGTCCCTCAATGGCCTATTCCAAAAATATTTCGTTTAACGAAAAATAAAAAAATAATTGAAGGACTTTTTAGGGGGGAGACTTTAAATACTCCTTCAATGTTATGTGTTGAAGATTACTTAGATGTATTATCTTGGGTAGATAGCCTAGGAGGTTATAAAGCTACAATAGAAAGGGCTCAAAATAATTTTGAAGTTATATATGATTGGGTTAAAAAAAATTCTTGGATAGATTTTCTTTGTGAGGATGAAGGCAATTTATCAAATACCTCTGTTTGTTTAAAATTCAGTGAAGAACTTACTAAGAAAAGTGATGATGAGCAAAGAAATTTTGCTAAATCAATAGGAAAAATTCTTGAAGAAGAAGTTGTTGCCTTTGATATAGTAAACCATAGAAGCGCACCTCCTGGTTTAAGAATATGGTCAGGAGCTACTGTAGAAAAAGAAGATATAATTACTCTTTTACCTTGGATAGATTGGGCATATTTTAATTTAATAGACAACTAGAAATTTGTGGAGACTAAGATGCCAAGAATATTAATTGCAGATAAATTAAGCGAAAAAGCTGAGAAAATTTTTAAAGATAAAGGCTTGGATGTGGATGTTAAGACAGACCTCAAAAAGGATGAGTTAGTTGCTATAGCGAATAATTATGATGGAATTGTTGTTAGATCCTCAACAAAAATAACTCAAAAAGTTATTGAAAATACTGATAACCTTAAAATTATTGGTAGAGCAGGGATTGGTGTAGACAATATTGATGTTCAATCTGCAACAGCTAATGGTATAGTTGTTATGAATACTCCTTTTGGTAATGCCATTACTACAGCTGAGCATGCTATTGCTTTGATTTTAGGTTTGATGCGTAACCTTCCTCAAGCAAATACTTCTACGCATCAAGGGAAATGGGAAAAATCAAAATATATAGGCTTAGAGGTTACAGGAAAAGTTTTAGGAATAATTGGTTGCGGTAATATTGGTTCTATAGTTGCAGATAGAGCAAAAGGATTAAGAATGAGAGTTATTTCTTATGATCCTTTTTTAACTCCTGAGAGAGCTAATATTCTTGGTGTAAAAAAAGTTGAATTAGAAGAGCTTTTAATTAAATCAGATATTGTAACTCTTCATGTACCTTTAACAGATCAAACAAAGAATATATTAAATAAGGATTCTTTAGCTATATGTAAAAAGGATGTTCGAATTGTAAATTGTGCGCGAGGTGGATTGATAGATGAGAAAGCTTTATTAGATGCTATAGAGATTGGAAAAGTTGGAGGTGCTGCAATAGATGTTTTTGATGTTGAGCCAGCTGAAGAAAGTGTTTTCTTTGGAAATGAAAAGATAATATGTACGCCACATTTAGGTGCATCTACCTTAGAAGCACAAGAAAATGTTGCGATTCAAATAGCAGAACAAATATCTGATTACCTTAATGAGGGAGCAGTAACTAACGCATTAAATATGCCTTCTATAAGTGCAGATGAGGCTCCAATTTTAAATCCTTTTGTAAAATTATCAGAACAATTAGGCCTTTTTGCTGGACAATTAATGCTTTCAAGTTTTGATAAAATTGAAATTGAGTATGTTGGTGATATTTCCGAATATAATTGTGCCCCTATTACTGCAGCAGCAGTTTCAGGGGTATTAAAACCATCTTTACCTGATATTAATATGGTTAGTGCCCCATCAATAGCTAAAAGTAAGGGTATTACTTTAAGCGAAGTTAAGAGAGAAGAAAGCAGTGCTTATGAAAGTTATATTAAACTTACTTTATATTCTAAGGATAAAAAGTTCTCTATAGGCGGAACAGTTTTCTCTGATGGACATCCTAGAATTGTTCAAATTAATGGTATTAATCTTGAAGCTGAGTTATTAAGAAATATGCTTTATGTTACCAATGAAGATGTCCCAGGTTTGATAGGGCATTTAGGATCTATTTTAGGAAAAGAAGGGATTAATATAGCAAGTTTTAATCTTGGTAGAAATGCTCCTTTAAAGGATGCAATGGCTTTAATTGGCGTAGATAGTGAGATAACTTCTGAAGCTATTAATAATGTCAAAAAACTTGATTCAATTGTTACAGTTAATAGTTTAGTGTTTAATATCAATTAAAATTAAATCAAATTAAATTAAAGGTAATTTATGGCAAATGTAGTAGTTGTTGGTTCCCAATGGGGAGATGAGGGTAAAGGCAAAATAGTCGATTGGCTTTCAAGTAGGGCTGATGTTGTAGTAAGGTTTCAAGGAGGTCACAACGCAGGCCATACATTAGTTATAGATGGTAAAACTTATAAATTATCTTTATTTCCCTCTGGTATAGTTAGAAAAGATAAAGTTTCTATCATTGGTAATGGCGTGGTTGTTGATCCATGGGCATTTGCTGAAGAATTAGAAATCCTTATCAATCAAAATGTTGAAATAAGCTCCAAAAACCTCAAAATTGCTGAAAACGCCTCCCTTATTCTTCCTATGCATAGAAATTTAGATATTTTAAGAGAACATAGAAACTCAAATGACTCTAAGATAGGAACCACTAAAAGAGGAATTGGTCCAGCTTATGAAGATAAAGTCGGTAGGCGCTCTATAAGAGTTGGTGATTTACGAGATTTAAAGACTTTAAAATTAAAAGTGAATAATCTAGTTGATCATCATAATATTATTCTTCGAGGTATGAATGAAGAAGAAATTAATTCTGATGTTATTTATGAGGATTTAATTCAAATCTCAGAAATCATTAAGCCATTTATTTCTAGGACACAAGAATTTCTTCTTCAAGCTAGAAGGGATAGAAAAAGAATATTATATGAAGGTGCTCAGGGTGCATTGTTGGATATTGATCATGGTACTTATCCATATGTAACTTCTTCAAATACTATTGCTTCTGCTGCTGCGACAGGTTCTGGCCAAGGCGTAAAATCTATTAATTATGTTTTAGGTATTACAAAGGCTTACACAACAAGAGTTGGTGAAGGACCATTTCCATCTGAGCAAGATAATACGATTGGAAATGAGCTTGGAGAAAAAGGCCATGAATTTGGAACAGTTACTGGTCGGAAAAGGAGATGTGGTTGGTTTGATGCTGTCTTAGTTAAGCATGCAATTGAAGTTTCAGGTATTGATGGTATGGCTCTAACAAAATTAGATGTTCTTGATGGGTTTGAAAAGATTAATATATGCACTTCTTATGATCTTGATGGTAAGAAAATTAATTACTTCCCTTCTTCTGCTGAAGAACTATCAAGAATAAAGCCTATTTTTGAAGAATTTTCAGGTTGGGATAATTCTACTTTTGGAGCAAAACTTTGGAATGATTTACCTGCTGAAGCTATAAAATATGTAAAAAGAATTGAGGAGTTAACCGGTACTCCAGTCTCATTATTATCTACTAGTCCAGAACGAGAAGATACAATATTAGTTAAAGATCCTTTCGAGGATTAGTATTGAATTCCTAATAAAATCCATATAATAATAATTGTGTCCGAGGGGTGCCATTTGGCTGAGAAGGAAAGACCTGACCCTTTGAACCTGATCCGGTTAATTCCGGCGTAGGAATTGGATTCTTATACACGCCTGTTAATTTGGATCTCTTTATAGATTTATATTTATTTGGAGACACTAATGAAATTCTTTTTAGCAATTCTTTTTTTATTCAATACAATATTTTTATACGCTGAAGATAAAATAGATGAAATTGTTGTAACTGCAGAACTCTCAGATAATTCTTTATATAAGATTCCCTTAAGCGCATCAGTTATAAATAATGAAGATATTAAAAACAGAAATGCTCAACATATTGAAGATATTTTATTTTCAATACCTAATATTAATTACTCAACCGGGGCATCAAGAGGAAAATTTCTTCAAATTCGTGGAATCGGAGAAAGAAGTGAGTTTACTGAACCCGTAAATTATTCTGTAGGAGTGATTATAGATGGAATTGATTTTACTGGTATATCATTAGCTGCAAGTACTTTTGATATTGAACAGATTGAAGTTTTAAGGGGCCCTCAAGGGACAATTTATGGAGCTAATGCTCTAGCTGGTTTAGTAAATATAATTTCTAATAAACCAAAGGAAACATTTTATTCAGAAATTTCAGGATTATTGTCAGAGTTTGACGGTAAAAGTTTAGGTTTTATATTCACTGGCCCGTTTAATGAAAATTCCAGATTTCGATTTGCTGTAAAAAATTATGAGACTGATGGTTTTGTAAAGAATCAGTATTTAAGAACTGATAAAACAAATAATATTGATGAGTTTGTTTCGCGTTTTAAAATTTTTTTAGATACTGATGATCAATCATTAAAGATTAATTTCTTTTATTCTGATGTTGATAATGGATATGACGCCTTCAGCTTGGATAATACAAGAATAACTCTTTCAGATGAAATAGGACATGATCGTCAAGAGACTTTCGCTGGCTCTCTTAAGTACATAAAAGAATTTAACAATGTAAATGCAGAGTTTTTATTTAGTTTTGCAGATTCAGATCTTGAATATGGCTATGATGAGGATTGGAGTAATATCGGAATATGTGATCAAACATCTTGCGACTCGAAAATATTTGGTTTTGATTGGTGGTATTCATCTTTTGATAATTATATCAGAAATAATAAGAACTTCACTTTAGATACCAGACTGTTATCAAATGGGGATAGTGACTGGGTTTTAGGATTATATTATAGAAATCAAAAAATAAACTTAATAAGAGAATATACATATTTAGAAAATAATTTTAAAAGTTCATTTGATACTGAAAATCTAGCCTTATATGGACAATATAAATACCCATTTTCGAAAACCATTGATATTGAAGTTGGTTTAAGAATTGAAACAAGGAATGCCGAGTATATTGACAACAATGGTCCTGCGCCGGAAGGATTTTTTTGTATAGCAATTTATCCAAAACCTGAAAGTTGTCTGTTCAGTAATGAATATAATAATTCTGAAGGTTTTTGGGGCGGTAAAATAGTTTTTAAAAACCAAATTAATAATAATTTACTAACTTACTTTCTTATATCACAAGGATATAAGCCAGGAGGAATAAATATTGACGGAAATATAAATAGTGAAAATTTAGAATATGACTCAGAAACAATGACTAATTATGAGATAGGTTTTAAAGGAAATTTAAATAAAAATGTTCTATTTCAAACTTCCCTCTTTTATCAGGATCGCGAGGATGTTCAAACTAAACAAAGTTTAGTCACATCAATTAAATCTGGTGAGCAAGGCGGTCTATGTCCATGTAGCTTTACTGATTATATTGGTAATGCAGTAAAAGGAACAAATTATGGCTTAGAATTGGAATTAATATGGTTAATAAATAATAAAACTGATCTATTTTTCAATTTAGGATTGTTAGAAACTGAATTTAATAATTATTTAAGCTTTTCTCATGTTAACTCGGACCCTGAAAAGGGAATACCAGTTGATTTAACTGGAAGGGATCAGGCTCACTCTCCTCAATATCAATTAAGTTTAGGAATGAATTACAAAATAACAAATAATTTATTTATTAAGTTTGATATTGAAGCGAAAGACGAGTTTTATTTTTCCGATCGTCATAATGTGCAATCAGATGATTATATTTTATTTAATTTGTTATTTGGTTATCAAAAAGACTCCTGGGAATTTAATATATTTGGTAAAAATTTAAGTGATGAAGATTATCAAACTAGAGGTTTTGGAAGCTTTGGTAATGATCCCAGAAAATTTTATACTACGGAATCATATTTTCAATTTGGCGCTCCTAGAATAATTGGCATTAGTGGAAGAAGAATTTTTTAATAGATGATTTGTTATGTTTTTATTTCTTGAAATTACAGCTGTTATATTTGCTATTGCTTATCTTTTTTTAGCAATGAGACAGAATATTATGTGTTGGTATGCAGCGTTTCTTAGTACATTAATTTATACAATAATATATTGGGATGTAGCGTTATATATGGAGTCATTATTAAATATTTATTATATTTTTATGGCGGTATATGGATGGATTAATTGGAATAATAAGTCTGAAATTAGTGAAAATTTTATTTTATCATGGTCTTTTAGAAAAAATTTCGTTGCTATTTTTTTAATTATATTTTTAACAGTTATTTCAGGATTCTATCTTTCTAATACTGATGCAGTAAGGCCTTACCTCGATTCTTTTACAACTTGGGGATCAATTATTACAACTTATATGGTTACACAAAAGGTTTTATCAAATTGGATTTTTTGGATTGTAATAAATTCTGTTGGATTATATTTAAATTACGATAGAGAGTTATACCTTACAGTTTGCCTTCTTCTTATTTACCAAGTTATTTCCATGTATGGCTATTACCAATGGCGAAAGAGCTACAATGAATATAAACAAGAAAATTAAGAAGATTTTAAATAATATTAATGGCTTGAATATTAGTTTAAACGAAACCGAAATCATATATCTAGGAGATGGCAAAACGAATGAAAGCTATTTACTTAATTATGTGAATAATAAATTGGTTTTAAGATTCAACTCTAAGAGTTATTTAAAACTAGGAATTGATAGAAAAAGTGAATTAGAAATTCTAAAAACTCTCAAGAAGACAAAAATTGTTCCAAATATTATTTATTGGGACGATTCATATGAATTTCTAATTTATGAGTATATTGAGGGGTCAAATTTAGAGTTAGATAAGATAACTAAAAAAGATAAAAATAGTTTGAGAGATTTAATTCAAATATATCAAGAAATAAAAGTAGATTTACCTAAATTTGATTATTTTAGTCATTTGTCTGAATATCGTGATCTTTTAATCAAGAATAAAAAAATAAATTTTTTTAAAAATAAAGAAATTAATACCTTTTTTCATAAACTTAAAAATTTCCAAGAATTAGATTGGTCTCCTAAAATTACTCATCATGATTTAATTTCAAATGTTATAAGAACAAAAAATGGATTTAAGATTTTGGACTGGGAATATGCAGGAAATGGTCATCCTGATTTTGATTTTTGTAGTCTAAATTTGCAAAAAGAAAACGATAAATTTATTAGACAATTAATCAAATTTACTAATGATTTGTGGTATCAAATTTAATTTATATATCGACAATATTTTTTTTCGCCATCAACTTTTGTATCTCTTCTTTTATCTTTTCAAGAGCCCTTACTTCAATTTGCCTAACTCTTTCTCTACTTATATCGTATTTTTTGCTTAAAGTTTCCAATGTTGTTGGCGCTTCATCCAGTCTTCTTGTTTGAATAATATCTAACTCTCTTTCGTTAAGAATTTTTAATGATTCAGAAATTAATTCTTTTCTTATATTTTCCTCCTCTTTTTCTTGGAATTCCTCTTCTTGATTCGGCGAGTCCTCAACTAGCCAATCTTGCCATTCAACCTCCGAACCATCTTCTGAAGAAATTTTGGCATTTAAGGAAGGATCAGAACCTGATAAACGCCTATTCATATTAACTACTTCTTTTTCGGGTACATTAAGCTGTTTAGAGATTTTTTCCAAATTTTCTGGATTTAGATCCCCATCTTCATAGGCTTGAATTTGATTTTTTGCTTTTCTTAAATTAAAAAATAATTTTTTTTGGACTGCTGTAGTACCTATTTTAACTAGGGACCAAGACCTTAAAATATATTCTTGCATTGCTGCTTTAATCCACCAAAGCGCATAGGTTGCTAATCGAAAACCTTTTTCAGGATCGAATTTTTGAACAGCTTGCATTAATCCAACATTACCTTCGGAAATTATATCTGTTACAGGTAAACCATAACCTTTATATCCCATTGCTAATTTTGCAACCAATCTTAAATGACTTGTAACTAGTTGATGAGCAGCATCTGTATCTCCATGTACACTAAGTCTTGTTGCAAGCGTGTATTCTTTTTCTGCGCTTAGCATAGGAAATTTTTTAATTTCACTTAAGTAATTACTCAGTGTTACATCACCTGATAAGATTGGCAAATTGCTTATTTTCTTATTTCTACTCATAAATCTATTAATAACATATGGTTGTTATTTAATGCAATTTAAAGGTCTTTAATTAAATTAAATCACTTATTTCACTTAGTTCTTTAGGAAATTCTGTTTTAAAAACCATATTCTTTTTTGAGCTTGGGTGTTCAAAACCTAATTTATATGCGTGAAGGGCCTGTCTGCTGTTCAAATTAGAAATTAATTTTATTATTTTAGATTCATATTTATTAACTTTTGATTTAAAGCCTGTTCCGTATAGTGGATCACCAATAATTGGCATACCAATATGGTTAAGATGAACACGTATTTGATGTGTTCTTCCAGTTTCTAAAGTGCATTTTATTTCTGAAATTTCTAAATTACTGTTTGATTTAATTTTTTTCCAATGAGTTATTGCAATTTTTCTTCCCTTCTTTTCTTCGGAAAAAACAGCCATTTTTTTTCTATTACTTAATGATCTACCAATATATGTTTTTACCTTACCTGATATTAAATGGGGTATTCCCCAAACAAGAGCCTTATAAGATCTTACCAACCTTCCATCTCTTCCATGGTTTGAAAATTGTTCTGATAAAATTTCATGTGATTTATCATTCTTTGCAATAACCATTATACCGCTTGTATTTTTATCCAACCTATGAACAATTCCTGGTTTTTTTTCACCGCCAATTCCAGACAAACTTGACCCACAGTATTCTATCAAAGCATTTACTAATGTTTTATCGTAATTTCCCGGAGCAGGGTGAACAACCAAATTAGCAGGTTTATTTAATACTATAAGATCATCATCTTCATGCAAGACATCTAAAGGTATCTTTTGTCCAATAGGCTTAGGGTCAACGGCAGTAGGAATTGTTAATTCATATTTTTCTTCTAATTTAACTTTTTTTGAAGGTTCAGATAATTCAGTTTTAGAATCGCTTATAATTTTTCTAACATAACCATTTTCAATTAATGATTTTATTCTAGTTCTGCTTAGATCAGAATTTTTAAGAGATAAGAATTGATCTAACCTTAGACCAGAGTCCTCAATCGTTATAATATATGATAGTGTTTTATTTTGAGACGCCATAATTATGAAACTCTTTAATCAAGACAACAATTATACCAATATATTAATTACGATAGTAATAGTTCTTGCATTAACTTTGATTATAGGTTTTTTTGTTGTTGTAACAACAATTGTTTATAGGGGTATTCAGCTTGCTCTATAAAAAGATGTCCACATTTTAATTCCAAACATTATAGAAAGAATCCATAAAATTAACTCTACCCAATTTGGATTGCTATTATAACCAAAAAAACCTTTGAGAAATACTCCAACTGTGCCTTTATCATGAAGAATATGGTAATATTTATTTTTTGATTCATTAAAGGAATAAAATATTTTATTTTCATTATTTTCTAAAGAAACTTTTGGTTGATGTATATCCCAAACCCTAATTATATTATTTTTCTCAACCTTCCCGCTTTTAACTAGATAGGATTCAGCCTCATGTGTCCCATATGCCACCATTCCCGCAGCAAAGAAAACTAATAGTAAAGTTGTAGCTTTAAAAAAAGATCTTAAGTTAACTTTTTTCCCTTGAATAACAACTGCATATCCAAGAAGAACAGCTAATATCACCCCTAACAAGAAACCTAAATAAGAGAAGCCACCAGTATTTGTTACACTTGCAATGAGAAATAAAGCTGTTTCAAAACCTTCTCTAAGTATCGAAAAGAAGACTAAAAGGAAAAGGGCAAATCCTGAACCTGTTATAGCATTTTTAACTGAATTTTCAATTTCCTCTCGGTCGCTAACATGTTTTGCTAACCAAAAAATGACATAGAAAAGTATTCCTGCGGTAATATACATAAATGCTGCTTCAAATGCTTTTTCATAAGATGTATTGCCTACACTTTCATTAATTGATGTAAGAAGAAGGCCAACAATTACACTTGCTACTAGCGATGCCAGGACTCCGTACCATAAAACTCTTTTTTCAGCCGTAAGATTATTTTTATGTAAGACAGTATAAATAATTCCAACAATAAGAGATGCCTCTAAACATTCTCTAAAAGTAATAATGAATTCGTTCATTTTTATCTCAATAGATAGTTGCAATTAATAATTAATATCATTAGTTACATTAATTTTTTTTTTAATCAATTATTAAATTGTATAACTTTTATGAAAATTTATAATTATCCCTTAATTCAGACATTTTCATACGAATATAAAGACCTTGATTTTAAAGAAATAGATATTTTAAAAAAAAAGTATTTTTTTAATTGCA
>CAZLAN010000014.1:0-16629 GCA_964557485.1 uncultured Rhodobiaceae bacterium
TCAAAAGCACCCTTATCTGTTTTTCTAAGCCAATTTGATGAAATAATTATTGATATAGATGATGAAAGAAAAATTATGAATTTAGATATTCTAGTTAATCCGTCTTCTATATAGAAAGAATTAAAAATATACACTGTATCCCTTTGTAAAAACAATTCAACAAAGGAAAGTAAAAATAATATTATAAAAGCAGTAAATATTATGAAATTTATAGACTTCTTTTGATAAAAAGAACCTACCATAAGTAAAATCATTGAACTCGTAACTATTATAATTTCTGGAATCATTACACTTATATTGCTAAAAATTTCTTCCATTATTTATCTCCCTGCATAAAGTTAACGCTATCAGATAAATCTATTGATGAAGCAGAAATTAGATCAAGAACTGGCATAGGATAAATACCAAATAATATAATTAATATAACTAGAGGAATAAGAATTGCTTTTTCTCTAAAAGATAAATCTTTAAGCGCTCTCACAGCTTCATTTGATATCTTTTCAAAGATAACATTTCGATAAAGCCATAGGCCATAAACTGCTGACAATATAACCCCCGTAGCTGCAAAAAATGCAAAAATTTTGGAGACAGAAAATAAAGCTACAATCGTAAGGAATTCTCCTATAAATCCGCTCGTTCCTGGTAAACCTATATTAGCTAAAGTAAAAATCATAAGCATCACCGCAAATTTAGGCATTACATTAACTACACCTCCATAATCGGTAATTTTTCTTGTATGCATTCTTTCATAAACAACTCCAACAGATAGAAATAAAGCTCCAGAAATTAAACCATGAGAAAACATTTGAAAAATACTTCCTTGGATACCATTTACAGAGAATGTGAAAATACCCATAGTTACAAATCCCATATGTGCAACTGAAGAATAAGCGATTAATTTTTTTATATCCTCCTGAACATATGCAACTATAGAAGTATAAATAATCGCCACAATACTTAGGAAAAATACAAAATTAGAAAAATACAAACTAGCATCTGGAAACATTGGTAATGAAAATCTTAAAAACCCATATCCGCCCATTTTTAAAAGAATTGCAGCAAGTATTACAGATCCTGCAGTTGGTGCTTCTACATGCGCATCAGGAAGCCATGTATGAACTGGCCACATGGGCATCTTTACAGCAAAAGAGGCAAAAAAAGCTAACCATAAGATATTCTGAACCATACCTTTATCGATATTCAAATTTTCATAAATTAAAGGTAGTTCTGTAGTTCCAGAAATTAAAACAACAAAAATAATTGCCACCAACATAAGAACAGATCCCAATAGAGTATAAAGAAAAAATTTAAATGCAGAATAGACTCTTCTATCTCCACCCCAAATACCAATAATTATAAACATTGGGATAAGCACGCTTTCAAAAAAAATATAAAACATAACTATATCTAATGAACAAAAAGTTCCTACCATAAGGGTTTCTAGAATAAGAAATGAAGACATATAATGATCAATTCGATCATTTATTGAATTCCAACTCGCTAAAATACATATAGGTGTTAAAAAGGTCGTCAACAATATAAAAAGAATTGAAATGCCATCAATTCCCATTTGGTAAGTAACCAACCCTTGCATAATTTCAGTACGCTCAAGAAATTGAAAATCAGTAGAATTCTTATCAAAATTTAAAATAAGCAATAGTGAAATAATAAAGACTGTAAAAGATACAGTAAGAGCAATAACTTTAGATATTTTTTCATAATTCTCAGAATTAATTAATTTTCCTAAAACTATAAAAACAACTCCTAATAAAGGTAAGAAAGTTAGAATTGATAATATTTGAATACCTTGCATCAAATTAACCTATTAGAAAGAATGAAAGTAGAATTGCTAAACCAATAAGCATTGCAAAAGCATAATGATAGACATAACCTGTTTGAAATTTACTTATCTGTCTTGATAAAATTAATACTACAGAGGATACACCGTTTGGGCCTAACCCATCGATAATCTTATTATCAAAATATAACCATAAAAATAACCCGATTTTCTTTAGAGGTTTAACTAATAAAAAATCATAAACCTCATCGAAATACCATTTATTAAGGAAAAAATTATAGATAATAGAAAACCTCTTAGAAAAATAAGAAGGTAATGATTTAAAGAGAATATAAAAAATTATCGCCAGCGACAAACCTATCATCATCATAATTAGTGGGATTTTCTTTACCCATAAAGGAGAATGATGAATTTCTTCTAAAATATGATTACCGGGAGAAGTAAATATAGAATTTCCCCACAAACCAACTAAATCATATGATAAAAAAAAATCAAAAAAGAAATATCCAGAGAATAAAGCCCCTAAACTAAGAATAAAAAGAGGAATAGTCATTGATAAAGGACTTTCATGAGCTTTAGCAAGTACATCTTGTGAGGCTCTAGTTTCGCCATGAAAAGTTAAAAAAATTAATCTCCAAGAATAAAAACTTGTAAGTAAAACAGAAAAAACAAGTAAATAAAATCCATATTCATGTCCAAAAGAATGACTCATAAATACTGACTCGATAATTGCATCTTTCGAGTAATATCCTGAAAATAATGGCGCTCCAGTTAATGCCAAAGTCCCTATTATCATTGAAATCCACGTAAAAGGTATAACTTTATAAAGACCGCCCATTTTTCTAATATCTTGTTCATCTGACATTGCGTGTATTACAGACCCCGATCCAAGAAAAAGAAGAGATTTAAAAAAAGCATGAGTAAAAAGATGAAAAATAGCCACCTGATATGCTCCAACACCAAGAGCTACAAACATATACCCTAATTGAGAACAAGTTGAATAAGCTATAATTCTTTTTATATCGTTTTGAACAAGGCCAACAGTTGCTGCAAAGAATGCAGTGGAAGAACCAATAATAATTATAAAGGATAATATTAGTTGAGAATTCTCAAAAATAGGGGAACATCTGGCAACAAGAAAGATTCCAGCAGTAACCATTGTTGCTGCATGTATTAAAGCTGAAACTGGTGTAGGGCCCTCCATTGCATCTGGAAGCCAAGTATGCAAAAAAAGTTGCGCAGACTTACCCATAGCTCCCATAAAAAGCAATAAACATGCAATATTAATAATATTTGGATCAACCTTATCTATATTTTGAAAGATTTCATCAAAATTAACCGATCCGACAGCTAAGAAAATCGTAACAATACCAAGAAGAAAGCCAAAATCACCTATTCTATTAACCACAAAGGCCTTCATCGCTGCTGCATTTGCTGAGGGTTTCTCATACCAAAAACCAATTAACAAATATGAAGCTAAACCAACACCTTCCCAACCAAAAAATAATTGAAGTAAATTGTCGGATGTAACCAACATTAACATCGCAAAAGTAAAAAATGATAAGTAAGAAAAGAACCTATATTGATGAGGGTCGTGACTCATATAACCTACAGAATAAATATGCACCAATGAAGAAACAGAAGTAACAACAACCAACATTACTGAGGTTAATGTATCAAATTTAAGAGACCAAGAAGCATTTAAATCTCCTGAATTAATCCAATTAAATAAATGAACACTTTCAGGTGGATTAGAGTTTAAAGTTAAATAAAATAAATATGTAGATAAAAAGAACGATATAACCATCAATAAACATGAAATAAAATGACTTAATTTAAGACCAATCCTTTTACCTAAGAAACCAGATATTAAAGAGCCAATAAGTGGCAAAAAAACTACTAAGAATAATTCCATCACCCACTCATTTTATTGATTTTATTAACATCAATATTACCAGCATTTCGAAAGTAAACAACAAGTATAGCCAACCCAATAGCTGCTTCACCTGCCGCAACAGTTAAAATAAATAACGAAAAAATTTGTCCGGTTATATCTCCTAAAAAAACAGAAAAAGAGATAAAATTAATACTAACGCTAAGAAGTATTAATTCTAATGACATTAATAATATGATTAGATTTGTTCTATTAAGAAAAATACCAAAAACACCGGTTAAAAATAAAAAACCGCTTAGGATGGTATAATGATATAAACCTATTTCTAAAATCATTCATCTTCCTCGAAAGCTAAATCTTTTAATTCGATATTTTGCTCTTGGTCTCTTTGAACTTGTTTATTTATATCCTGCCTTCTTACATTATCTCTATGCCTTAAAGTAAGAACAATTGCTCCAATCATAGCAACTAATAATATCAGTCCAGAAATTTGGAAATGATAAAAATGATTTGTATAAATTACTAACCCTATAATCTCAGTGTTACTTTGATCTGAATTAACGATATTGTTCTTTTTAATTAAATTTAGTCCACTTTGAGAATGGTAAAATAATAAAACCATCTCAAAGAACAAAACGAATCCAACTAAATATATTGTCTTTAGGTATTTCTTCGATTCTTCTTTAATATCATCATGATTAAGATCAAGCATCATAACAACAAATAAAAATAAAACTGCCACTGCCCCTACATATACAATTAACATAATAAGAGCTAAAAATTCTGCACCAGCTATTAAAAAAATAGCCGAGGCATTAAAAAAAGAAAAAATTAAGAATATTACTGAATTTATTGGATTTTTTGATGAAATAACTAATAATGCTGAACCTAAAATTAAAAAAGAAAAGATAAAAAATAATACTGAAACAAACATTCTAATCTTACTACCTGAACGGTGCATCCCTTTCCAAATTCTTTACTAGAGAAACTTCCCATCTATCACCATTATCGAGAAGCTTTTCTTTTGTATATAAAAGTTCTTCTCTTGTTTCTTTAGAAAATTCAAAATTTGGACCTTCTACAATTGCATCAACTGGACAAGCCTCTTGGCATAGCCCGCAATAAATACATTTCACCATATCAATATCGTACCTAGTTGCTTTCCTAATACCATCTTCATTTCTAGGAGATGCATCTATAGTAATTGCTTGCGCAGGACAAACCGCTTCACACAACTTACAAGCTATACATCTTTCTTCTCCATTCGGATATCTTCTTAAAGCATGTTCACCTCTAAATCTTGGGGAAAGCTTTCCTTTTTCAGATGGATAGTTAATTGTAACCCTTGGTTTAAAAAGAAAATATTTCATAGCTGTAAATAAAGCCTTAATAAAGTCCCACTGTAGTAAATTTTTAAATAGATATATAAAATTTCTCATTTCAAACCTATGGAGCAATATCAAAAATAAATAAAATAAACGCAGTTAAAATCACCCAGAAGAGAGATATTGGGAGAAAAACCTTCCAACCCAATCTCATTAATTGGTCATACCTATATCTTGGAACAAGGGCTTTGACCATCCCAAACATAAAGAAAATAAATGCAACCTTTAACATAAACCAGACTACTCCAGGCACAACATTAAAAGGAAAAATATCTAAAGGAGGCAGCCAACCTCCTAAAAAAAGAATAGTTATCATTGCACACATTAAAAAGGTCGCGGCTAACTCTCCTAAAAAGTACAAAAGAAAAAAAGAAGAAGAATATTCTACCTGATACCCTGCAACCAACTCAGCTTCCGCTTCTGGTATATCAAAAGGTGGTCTGTTTGTCTCTGCTAATGCTGATACAAAAAATATAACAAACATTGGAAAGAGGGGAATAAAAAACCATAATTTTTTTTGTGCAAGAACAATATCAGTTAAATTAAGAGAGCCAACACATAACAAAACGGTGATGATTACAAATCCCATAGAAACTTCATAAGATACCATTTGCGCCGCTGATCGCATTGCGCCCATGAAAGGATATTTTGAATTAGAGGCCCATCCACCAAGAATTATCCCATATACACCAAGGGAAGAAATAGCAAAAATGTATAATATTCCAACATTAATATCTGCCACTACCCAATTTTCAGCGAAAGGAATAACAGCCCAAGCAGATAATGCTACAAAACAAGTAACAAGCGGAGCAGCTACAAAAATAACCTTGTTAGCTTTTTCAGGTATAATTACTTCCTTTAAAAGGAGTTTAAGAAAATCTGCGACTGGCTGAAGTAAACCAAAGGGGCCAACAATATTAGGTCCTCTCCTTAATTGTACAGCAGCCCATAATTTTCTTTCACCATAAATTCCAAAATAAGCCATCATTAAAACTGCAAATATCACTAGAAAGGATTGTAAAAAAATTAAAAATATTGAAAAAATATAATCCATAAAATTATCCCTAAATACCTTTTAATTTATAATTATTTCTTTTAGAAAGATTACTGGAAGCTCTGGCAATAGAATTAGACCTCCAATAATTTGAAATTATCTTTCTAAAATTATGACCGTTAATATCTTTAAAGCTGACATTTTCTGGAATAGATCCTTTTTCAAATAATTTATAAGGATCAAGATGAGGTAATTCTTTAAAAATTTCATTTCTTAATTGATTCAGGTCTTTATATTCAAAATCAAAACCTAGAGCTTTAGAAAGCATTGAAAAAATTTCCAAATCCTCTTTCGCTTCACCTAAAGGGAAGGTAGATCTAATTGATTCCTGTACTCGCCCTTCAGTATTCATATAAAGTCCGTTTTGTTCACAAAAAGCAGGTGAAGGTAAAATCAAATCTGCATTTTCTGCACCTGAATCACCATGATGGCCCTGATAAATAACAAAAGAGTCTATATTGTGTTTTAAATCTAACTCATCTGCCCCTAAAAGATAAAGAAGCTCTATATCGCCATTATTGTAATTATCAATTATTTCTTCAGTATTTTGACCTCCTTTAGAAGGTAAAAAACCTATACTCATTGCACCCGGTCTAGAAGCTGCAGAATGAAGTACATTAAACCCATTCCAATCTTCATTTATAAAATTATATTTGTGAGCAAGGTTTATACATAGATTTAAAAAATCTTCGCCTTTTTTACCCGCGAGAGCTCCTTGACCTATAATCATGCAAGGTTTCTGCATTAATTTTAGGTCATCCGAGAAATCATTTTTTTCACCAAGTAACTCTTGAACTATTAATGGCTCTTCACCAAGAAAGTTATAGTCGTAAGTTAGATCAGACTGAAAACCTATGACTCCTATTTTGAAGTTATTTTCTTTAGATTTTCTTAAAATTCTAGAATTAAGTAGTGGAGCTTCTGTTCTTAAATTAGAGCCAACAATCAAAAGACCATCAGATTCTTCAATATCAGAAAAAGTAGTATTAAATAACCATCTTTCACTCGATCCAGAAATTCTTGAGCCGTCTTGCCTACAATCTATATTATGACAATTAATATTTTCCATTAACTTCTTTAATAAATAAATAGACTCTATATTTGATAAATCTCCAGATATTGCAGCTACTTTATTTGGATTTGTATTTGATAATTTATCAGTCGCAATTTTAATTGCTTCATCCCAAGTTGTTGCTTTAAGTGAACCATTAATTCTCTTATATGGTTTATCTATTCTTTGAAGAGCTAACCCATCCCAAAAAAACCTAGCCTTATCGGTTATCCATTCTTCATTTATATCTTCATTTAGTCTTGGCAATACTCTCATAATTCTAAGGCCTTTAGAATCAATTCTTATATTTGAACCCATAGCATCCATAACATCGATAGATTCTGTCTTATCTAATTCCCAAGCCCTAGAAGAAAATGCATATGGTTTTGAAGTTAAAGCGCCAACTGGACATAAATCTATTACATTTCCAGATAATTCTGAGCCTACTGCTTCATTAAGATATGTTGTAATCTCCATATCATGACCCCTGCCAATTGATCCTATTTCATTATTTCCCGAAATCTCAGATGAAAATCTGACACATCTAGTACAATGAATACATCTAGTCATTTCTGTTTTTATAAAAGGGCCCATATCTTTATTCTCAACTGCCCTTTTATCACCTTCAAATCTGGTATCACCTACTCCGAAAGCCATTGACTGGTCTTGTAAATCGCATTCTCCTCCTTGATCACATATAGGACAATCTAGTGGATGATTCATTAGGAGAAACTCAAGGGCACCTTCCTGAGCATTTTTAACCCTTTCAGTTTTAGTATAAATCTTTAGACCTTCAGAAACCTGAGTAGCGCAAGAAGCAACTGGCTTAGGGCTCATTCCTCTTGGATCCTCTATGTCGACAAGACACATGCGACAATTTCCTGCAACAGATAATTTTTCATGATAACAAAACCTAGGAACCTCAACGCCAACTATTTCGCAAGCTTGAATAACAGCTAAACCGTCTTCAACCTCATAATCATCTCCATCTATTTCTATCTTAACCATGTTCTTCCTGATATAATTCGATACGATCTTCAATATGATGCCTAAAATGTTTAATAAGGCCTTGTATGGGCCATGCAGCGGCGTCTCCTAGCAAACAAATTGTATGTCCCTCAATTCTTTTTGTAATATCTAAAAGGGTATCAATATCTTCCTTTTGAGCTGACCCTTCCGCCATTTTTTCCATCATTTCCCAAAGCCATATTGTGCCTTCTCTACATGGCGTGCATTGACCACAGCTTTCATGTTTATAAAAATAAGATAATCTTGCAATTGCTTTAATTAGGTCAGTAGATTTATCCATAACAATTACTGCAGCCGTTCCTAATCCTGATTGAACTGAGCTTAATGAATCGAAATCCATTAGTACTTCATCACAAATACTTTTAGGTATCATTTGTACAGATGAACCTCCTGGTATAACTGCTTGAAGATTATCCCAGCCTCCTATAACTCCGCCTGCATATTTTTCTATTAAATCTCTAAGCGGTATACCCATCTCCTCTTCAACATTACAAGGTTGATTGACATGTCCAGATATACAAAAGACTTTCGTTCCAGTGTTATTTTCTCTTCCTAATGAAGAAAACCATTCAGATCCCCTTCTAAGAATTGTAGAAACAACAGCAATACTTTCAACATTATTAACAGTCGTAGGACATCCATATAAACCAGCAGTCGCAGGAAAAGGGGGTTTGATTCTTGGTAAACCTTTTTTTCCTTCTAAACTTTCAAGCAATGCAGTTTCTTCACCACAAATATAAGCGCCTGCTCCATGGTGAATAAAAATGTCTATATCTAATCCTGATCCACAAGCATTTTTCCCTAGCAAACCCTCTGAATATGCTTCTTCTAATGCTGATTGAAGAATATTCCTCTCATTAATAAATTCGCCACGAATATAAATATAACAAACTTGAGCGCCTATAGCCGCACAAGCCAAAAGACATCCCTCTAATAATTTATGAGGTTCATTTCTTATAATGTCTCTATCTTTACATGTACCTGGTTCAGATTCATCTGCATTAATAACCAAATAATGTGTTTTTCCAGTAGGTTCTTTCGGCATAAATGACCATTTTATTCCTGTAGAGAAACCCGCGCCACCTCTCCCTCTTAAGCCTGAATTAATAATTTGTTCTGTTAAAAATTCTCTTCCTTTGATAATAAGATCTTTAGTATTATCCCAATCACCCCTTAACCTCGCGCCCTTTAAATTCCAGGGCTCAAAACCATATAAATTACTAAAGATTTTATCTTTATTATCTAACATTTTCTTCTTTCTTAAATGGTTCAGAAGATTTTCTTCCAATTTGAGAACCTATATTGATAGATTTTCCTTCTTTTAAAGATTTTATTATTTTAACTGCACTTTCATAATCAAGATCCTCATAATAATCTTCATTAATTTGGACCATTGGGGCATTAACGCATGCACCTAAACATTCAACCTCCATCCAAGATAATCCATCTTTTGAAACTTCTTTCTCTTGCCCAATATAGTCTTTACAAGCATCTTTAATTTTATCTGCACCCCTTAGCCAACATGGTGTAGTTCCACAAACTTGAATAAAATTTTTACCGACAGGTCGAAGGTTGAACATCGAATAAAATGTTGCAATCTCTAAAATTCTAATTTTAGGCATGCCAAGTAGCTTGGATATAGCTAAAATAGCTTTTTCAGGAAGCCATCCGCCCGCTTTCTTTTGTGCGTAAAAGAGACATGGAATAACCGCAGATTGCTTTCTATTTTCAGGATATTTCTCAATTAATGTTTCAAGATTAATTTGATCTTCTTCATTAAAAGAAAATTCAACATTTTGATTTTCTGCAAGCCTTCTAATGGTCATCTATCTACCTCACCAAAAACTAAATCGAGAGAACCTAAAACAGCTGATAAATCAGGAAGTAAATGGCCGCGAGTTAGGTGATCAAGCGCCTGAAGATGCGCAAAACCAGGTGCCCTAATTTTACATCTATAAGGTTTATTAGATCCATCAGCTATTAAATAGACACCAAATTCTCCCTTTGGCGCTTCTATGGAAGCATAAACCTCTCCTGGACCAACATCATAACCTTCAGTGTATAATTTAAAATGATGTATTAATGCTTCCATTGAGACTTTCATATCAGCTCTTTTAGGAGGAGCAACCTTCCTATCTTCAGAAATTATAGCGCCTGGCTTCATTTTCTCGATAGCTTGCTTAATAATTGAAGTTGATTGTCTGCATTCCTCTACTCTAATTAAATATCTATCATAATTATCGCCATTTTTTCCTATAGGAATTTGAAAATCATACTCCTCGTAAGATTCATAAGGTTGCGTTCTTCTTAAATCCCAACTATAGCCAGATCCTCTAGCCATAACACCTGTAAGGCCCCAGTCTAAAACATCATTCTTAGTAACAATTCCAATATCAACATTTCTTTGCTTAAAAATTCTATTTTCAGTAAGCAAGCTTTCTAGATCATCAACTACATTTAAGAAAGGGTCACAAAAATTATATATATCCTCTAATAAAGTTTCATCTAAATCCTGATGAACTCCTCCTGTCCTGAAATAAGCGGCATGCAATCGAGATCCGCAAGCACGCTCATAGTAAGTCATTAACTTTTCTCTTTCTTCCCATCCCCATAATGTAGGCGTTAAAGCTCCAACATCCATAGCTTGAGCTGGAACACTTAACATATGACTAAGGATCCTTCCTATCTCTGAAAAAAGAACTCTAATGTGTTGAGCTCTAATTGGAATATCAAGATTTAACAATCTCTCTGTTGCTAAAGCAAAAGCATGCTCTTGATTCATAGGTGCTACATAATCTAATCTATCAAAATAAGGTAAGGCCTGAAGATAAGTTTTACTCTCTATTAACTTTTCAGTTCCCCTATGAAGCAAACCTATATGTGGCTCAACTCTCTCAACAACTTCTCCGTCAAGATCAAGAATTAACCTTAAAACTCCGTGAGCAGCCGGGTGCTGAGGGCCAAAATTAACCCTGAATTTTTTATTTTCATCTTTATTCATCGGAATTATGCTCAATATTTGGATATTTAAATCCTTTCCAAGCACTTTCAAAATCAAAGTCTCTAAATTCTTGCTTTAATTTAACTGGTTCATATATAACTCTTTTTTTATCAGCGTCATATTTGACCTCTACATAACCAGTTACAGGAAAATCTTTTCTCAAAGGGTGTCCTTCAAAACCATAATCTGTAAGAAGTCTTCGTAAATCATCATGGCCTTCAAAACTAATCCCATATAAATCAAAAGCTTCTCTTTCATACCAATCCGCAGATGAAAATAGCTTTTTAATAGAGTTCACACTATTATTTTCATCTGTAAATGCTCTAACTGTTATTCTCGAGTTATTGGACATCGAAAGAAGATTATAAACAACCTGGAATCTGAATTCTTCCTCAGGCCAATCAACGCCACATAAATCTATAAGTTGATTAAAGATAAAAGTATCTTCATCTTTAAGGGTTTTAATAACATCAATGATATTAGAATGGTGTATAAGTATAGATAAATCGTTATCGAATATTTTTTTTTCAATAATTAAAGTGTTCAGAGATGAAAAATTTTCAATTTCTTTAATTAATACATCTGCCGATTTATATCTTTTCATAAAATATCTTCTTTACCTTTCAATGGTTCCTGTTCTTCTTATTTTCTTTTGAAGTTGAAGAATCCCATACATTAATGCTTCAGCAGTAGGAGGACAGCCAGGTACATAAATATCTACAGGTATAATTCTATCGCACCCCCTTACAACCGAGTATGAGTAATGATAATATCCGCCGCCATTTGCGCATGAACCCATTGAAATTACATATCTTGGCTCAGGCATTTGGTCATAAACCTTTCTTATAGCCGGCGCCATCTTATTTGTTAATGTTCCAGCAACAATCATTACATCCGATTGCCTTGGAGAACCTCTTGGAGCCGCTCCAAATCTTTCAAGATCGTATCTGGGTCCATTCGTTTGAAACATCTCAATTGAACAACAAGCAAGTCCGAATGTCATCCAATGAAGTGATCCGGTTCTTGCCCAATTTATTAAAGCTTCAACAGAAGTAACAAAAAAACCTTTATTATCTATTTCTGTAGATAATTTCTCAATACTTTCTTCAGGTGTTAATCCCATTCTAGTGCACCCTTTTTCCACTCATATATAAAACCTACAGTTAAAACTCCTAAGAAAATCATCATTGAAACAAAACCAGACAATCCAATGTCTCCAAAAACTAAAGCCCAAGGAAATAAAAAAGCAACCTCCAAATCAAAAATGATAAATAGAATAGCCACCAAATAAAATCTAATATCAAATTTCGTTCTAGCGTCATCGAAAGGCTCAAAACCGCACTCATACTGAGATAACTTTTCTTTATCGGGGTTTTTTGGAGCAAATAATATAGGAGGAAACGCAAGAACAGCAACCACAATACCTGATAAGGTCATAAAAATTAATATTGGGAGATAATCAACTAGTATGGAGTTCATCCAACTTCTCCTTAAAAGTTATCCTCATAGTCATGCAATAATGTATAACCGATTCATAATGAGGTTACATGGTTATATATATGAATTAGTGATATTTTTCCAAGTAAATTCGAAGAAAATTAAATATTAATTTAAGACAAAAAGTTTAACACTTCTGAATTAAATATTTTAGGCTGATCAATGTTAACCGCATGACCTGCATCCGGTATAATAATCTTTTTAGAATCTTTAATTTTCTTTTCCATATAATCTGCTGCTGAGAGAAAAGGCTTATCATTCTCACCGACAATTATAAGTGAAGGAATATCAATATTCGGTAATGAGTTTATTATTCTATCATCTTTTTGTGTAAGCATCCCTCGTGCTGCATTTATAAGTCCATTGGCATTTTGGTGATTATCAGGATTCATTTCTTTGCTTCTTCCTTCCAAACTTTTAAGACCGATATCTTCAAATTTATTTGCTGTTGAATGGGCGTAGTCGTTCCACTTTTGCCTAGCTTCATCATTCTTAAACCCAGGACCAGTGTCAATTATTAGTAATGAATTGACCAGTCCAGGGTGTTTATAATAAAAAGCCAAGGACATATACCCGCCTAACGACATACCTCCAATATTAACTTTATCGGCACCTATATCAATCAATATCGCATGAATATCCTTGATAGTTTCTTCTTCATTGTACAAACTTTCATCTTCAGGATAATCTGTTTGTCCATGCCCACGCATATCCCATACAACAAGATTAAAGTCCTTTGATAAATCTTCAATTTGATCATCCCACATTTTTGAGGTAGCTGAAAATCCATGAGTTAGAAAAATTACAGGACCTTTCCCATAACTTTCATAATTAATATTAACACCTTTTCTATTTATTTTTGGCATTCTTCACCTTAGGATTTACTTTTTTAATTGTGCCTTTAGAGCATTTTCTGCTTTTTTTCCATATGGAGGTCTAAAAACAGATATTAAATTATCCATTTTAGTTTGAGTAAATATAGTTTTCGCGTGAGAAAAATTCCTAAACCCTTCAACTCCATGGTAAGAACCTATTCCCGAATTCCCAACACCACCAAAAGGTGCATTGTCTTGAGCTACATGGAAAACAACATCATTAACCGTTACTCCGCCAGAAGTTGTATTATCTAAAACAGTATTAAGCTCATTATTATCTTCTCCAAAATAATACAAACCTAATGGTCTATCTTTTTTATTTACATAAGATATTGTTTCAGAGAAATCTTTATAAGTCTTTACGGGTAAAATTGGGCCAAAAATTTCCTCCCGCATAACAGATAAGTTATCATCAGGATTAATCAATATAGTTGGAGGGATCTTATAATGCTCTTGCTGCTCAAAGTCTTCGTCTGAAGGATTAATTTCTAAAACTTCACATCCGCTTTGTTTTGCTTCATCAATATAACCCCTTAATCTGTTATAATGACTTTCATTAATTACAGATGTGTAATCATCGTTATCTTTAATTGATGGAAACATTTTATTAATTGTTTCTTTTGAATGTGAAACAAAGCTTTCAAGTTTATTTTCTGGCAACATAACATAATCTGGAGCAAGGCAAATTTGCCCGGCATTCATAGTTTTTCCAGCCATTATTCTTCGTGAAGAAACTTCAATATTACAAGTATCAGATAAAATAACCGGAGATTTTCCACCTAATTCTAAAGTTACAGGAACTAAGTTCTCTGAAGCAGCTCTCATAACATGTTTTCCTATTGAGGTAGCTCCAGTAAATAATAAATGATCAAATGGAAGGGAAGAAAAATCCGCACCAACTTCTGGACCACCAATAACTACAGCTATCTCTTCTTCTGAAAAATTTTTTTCAAACATTTCTTTCATTAATTGAGAAGTCTTAGGAGTAAACTCTGACGGCTTTATCATAACTCTATTTCCTGCAGCAAAAATACTTCCTAATGGGCCAAAAGTAAGAACCACAGGAAAATTCCAAGGACTTATTAAACCCACTGTTCCTAGTGGTTGATATTCAACTCTTAATTTAGCCCCTAACAAGCCTAATATTGCAGGAGAAACTTTTCTTTTAGAGGGCTTCATCCATTTATTAATATTAACTTTTGCTATCTTAAGAGATGTAATTGAAGATGCTACATCGGTTAAAAGTGAACTAGTAATACTTCTATGACTAAAATCATCAGAGATAGCTTGAGGTATCTTATCTTGATATTGTATTATTGAATCAATTAGTCTATCTATCCATTCTTTTCTCTTATCAATTGTTAAAGGGCCATCTCTGAGATGGGCTTCCTTTTGAACACTTAAAATTCTAGAAAGTTCTTCTTTACTAGTCATATTTAACCTTTAAATTTTATAAAAAGAATATCTAATATTTTAAATTCTTTCAATAAAGAATTAATATAGTGGCGGGAGTGACGGGACTCGAACCCGCGGCCTCTGGCGTGACAGGCCAGCGCTCTAACCAGCTGAGCTACACCCCCCTCTTGCAATAATAACTTTTAAGGGGCAAGGTCATTTAAATCAACCCTTCAAAATAAAAAAGGTCCATTTATTATAGACCTTTTTAATAACAATGGTGGGCGGTGAGAGGCTCGAACTCCCGACCCTCTGGATGTAAACCAGATGCTCTACCAACTGAGCTAACCGCCCAAAGACAATTTACTTTATTCTATATAAAATAATTTTAGTTTTGTCTTTGGTTTTTTATATATTAACAGCGTCCTTTAAACCTTTACCAGATTTAAATTTAGCATTTTTAGATGCTGCAATCTGAATTGCTTCACCTGTTCTAGGATTTCTTCCTGTTGTAGCAGCTCTATGGCTAACAGAAAAAGTTCCGAAACCAGTAATTTTCACAACGCCACCACCCCTTAAAGTAGAAGTTACTGATCCTGTAAAAGCTTCAAGAGCTCTTCCTGCATCAGCTTTACTTAGACCTGAGCGACTTGCAATTGCATCAATTAAATCATTTTTATTCATTTTAACCCTCTTTAGTTTGTTGAATAACCTAAATTTATGCCTAATCACATATCAAGGTCAAAAAGAATTAGAAAAAAATTACTAATGAGTAGTCAAATTAGATTGATTATCAGTCAGGTTTTTCTGTTCGGCCAACCAAGCTTCTTCATCCCAATCAATAGCATCAGGTTTTTTCACTAAAGCAAGTTCAAGAGCTTCATCAATCGTTGAGACTAACTTTATATCAAGCTTTTTCTTTATGCTTTCAGGAACCTCAGATAATTCTCTATCATTTTCCGAAGGTATAAGAACAGTTTTTATTCCTGACCTAAGAGCAGCTAAAAGTTTTTCTTTCAAACCGCCTATCGGAAGAACCCTTCCGCGTAATGATAGTTCACCAGTCATTGCAACATCATTTTTTATAGGAATTTCCGCCATTACAGAGATAATAGCAACTATCATAGCTACACCTGCAGATGGTCCATCTTTAGGGGTTGCGCCTTCAGGAACATGAACATGAATATCCTTGCGTTGAAATTTTGGAGGCTCAATTCCATAATTTACTGCTCGCGATCTAACAAATGAAGATGCCGCATCTATAGATTCCTTCATAACATCACCAAGCTTTCCAGTTGTTCTAATCTTACCTTGGCCAGGAACCATTACGGCTTCAACATTAAGTATATCTCCGCCAACTTCTGTCCAAGCTAAGCCAGTAACTACACCTATTAGATCCTCGTTTTCTTTTTTTCCATATCTGAATTTTTTTACGCCCAAATAATCAGAAAGATTGTCAGAACTTACATTTAGCGAATCAATTTTATTTTGAGAGATTTCTTTTACGGTCTTTCTACCTAGTGAATTTAACTCTTTCTCAAGGTTTCTAACACCTGCTTCTCTTGTGTAGTTTCTTATTATTGACTTAATAACATCTTCAGAAATATCAAATTCTTTTTCATTTAGAGCATTATTTTCTTTAACCTTTGG
>CAZLAN010000015.1:0-15868 GCA_964557485.1 uncultured Rhodobiaceae bacterium
GTGCTTGCGGACCGGTTATAGTAAATAAATTAGGGTAATCAGCGATACATACCCACATGATAGATTTAGTTTCAACTTCCCATTTATCCTTTATTGTAACTCCACTTTCACCTCGTATATCAAAAGCTTCAAGAGCACCAGTGTAAGCCTGAAAACCTGTTGCAAGGATAATGATATCAAACTCGTAATGGCTTTGAGTTGTTCTAACGCCATTTTCGGTAATTTCTGAAATAGGTTCTCTATCTTTAATATCAACAAGATGTACATTATCTCTATTGAAAGCTTCATAAAAACCATGATCTAATGGTGGCCTTTTAGCAAAAAGAGGATACCCTTTGGGTGTTAATAATTCTGCTGTTTCTGGATCGTTAACCCTTTCCTTCATTTTGTTGATAATGAAGTCAGCTGCCATCTTATTAGCATCAGGATCTACAAGTAAATCATCAAAGGTTTCGAAAACCCAACGAAAACTTCCTTGCCAATTTTCTTCAAAAATTCTTTCACGATCTTCAGGCGATGTATCAACTGCATTACGACCAACAGGACTATCAAAAGCCATTCCAAAAACGTGATTACGACATTTATTAATAATCTCATCATAATTATCTTTAATTTCTTTTTCCCACTCAGGAGTCATTGGTTTTTGCATCGCAGGTAATACAAAATTTGGTGTACGTTGGAATACAGTTACACTCTCTGCAGTTTGTGCCATAATTGGTAGCATCTGAACTGTAGAAGCTCCACACCCAATAATACCTACGCGTTTACCTTCGTAATCCAATCCTTCTTGCGGCCAACGAGATGAATGAAAGCATGGGCCGTTAAATTTTTCGCGGCCCTTAATATTTGGCAATACAGGTTGAGAAATCATCCCCATAGCACTGATAAAATATTTACAAGTATATTTCTTACCGTCTCCTGTTGTAACTAGCCATAAACCATTATCATTTTGGAATTCTGCGCTAACGATTTCAGTGTTTAATTGAATATCTTGCCACATATCACATTTATCGGCTACAAAATGCATATACCTGAGGGTTTCCTCCCAACCTGGGTAGCGCTCAGACCATGTCCATTCTTGCATAACCTCTTTGGAAAAAGTTAAACAATAATAATATCCTTCGCTATCAGTAGCAGCTCCTGGATAACGGTTCCACGCCCAAGTACCTCCAATATCTGATGCCTTATCAAACACCCTTACAGAAATACCTAATTCCTTTAAATGATGAATGAGGGCAAGACCGGCAAAACCGGCACCAACAACAATTGCATCGTAGTCTACCTTTGAAGACATATTAAAACCTCCTGAAAAAAGTTTAAATTCTTATTCATTTTCTATACCATTATAAAGCCGATTTAAAAGGGCTATTTTTAACATAACATGTTGATTTAATCTTGCAATGTTGAAAGTTATTCAATTAGAAGTATAAAAGTTTTATGAAAATACTTTTATATTTTTTTTAATTTAATTATAAATTGATAAATAAACTTCTTTTAAGCATAATACTTATTATACTTTGTTAAACAAATATAAAGGGGTAAGTAAATGACCAAATATAGATTTCCTGATGGCGCGGCAATAGTTTTTGGCGGTTCTGGAGGGCTTGGAACTGGAACAGTTGATTTGTTAAGTCAGTGTGGAACTGATGTTGCCTTTACATATCTTAATAATAAAGATGCAGCTGATAAAAATTTAGCAAAGATAGAGGCAAACGGTCAAAAAGGATACGCATCTAGCGTAGATCTTTTGGATTCCAAAAAAGTTAATGATTTTGTAAATTCTTCTAAAGAGGAATTTGGTAGAATTCATTCAGTAATTTTTGCTACTGGGCCATTTTTACATATTATGCCAATATTAGAAGCAAAGCCTGAAGATGTTTACAATACTTTAGATACCGATATTAAAGGGTTCTATCATGTTTTGCGTTCTGTAGTACCTGTATTAAAAGAAGGCGGAGGAGGGTCTATAACCGCTTTAACAACAGCAGCAATTCATAAATACATCAGTACAGATGGTCTTTCTTCAGTGCCTAAGTCAGGCGTACAACATTTATGTACAGCTATTGCACGAGAAGAGGGGCATCATGGCATTAGAGCTAATTGTGTGGCGGTGGGTTTAATTGCTGTAGGTTTATCTCAGGAAATTGATTCACCACCAGGGGGAATTCTTGATCAATGGATGCAACAAGTTCCTCTAGGAAGAGCAGGTGCTCCAGAAGAATTATTTGATACAGTAGTTTTTCTTGCATCAGATAATGCAGGTTATATTAGCGGTCAGTCTATTCCAGTTGATGGTGGTTATTCAGCATAATAATTATTAAAATGAATTTTGAAAAAAAAAATATTCTTGTTATAGGCGGCAGTAGCGGAATTGGAAAAGGAATTGCTGAAAGCTTTTTAAAATATAATGCGAATGTTTGCATTACAGGAACAAGAGACTCAATTAAGGACTATGAAGAAAGCATTTCTCAAAATATAGAAAAATGTAATTATCGAAAACTTGATCTTTCTAATCACGATAATTTGAATAATTTAGATCTTCCATTTAATAACTTAGATCATTTGATATGTTCCCAAGGAATTGTAGCTTACAAAAGAAAAGAATTTGAGATGGATACATTTAAGAAAGTAGTAGATTTAAATTTAAATTCTATAATGGCCTCATGTTCTTTTTTTCAAGAGAAAGTATCTCAAAGTAATGGATCAATAATAATTATTGGATCTGGAGCTAGCTATCATTCAGTAAAAGGTAATCCTGCATATTCTGCATCAAAGGGTGGACTACTTACCTTAATTAAAACATTGGCAGAAGCCTGGGCTGAAAATAATATAAGAGTTAATGGAATTGCCCCAGGATTTGTTGCAACTAAATTAACTGAGGTTACTTATAAAGATAAGAAAAGATATGATGATACATTAAGGAGAATACCATTAGGAAGATGGGGTACTCCTGATGATATGGGAGAGTTAGCATGTTTTTTATGTAGTGATGGGGCTAGTTATATAACTGGTCAAATGATTACATCAGATGGTGGTATGAGTTTGTAAATTCTAGAGGGGTTAAAATGAGTTCAGAGCAAAATAAAATAGTAATTAAACATCAAGAAGATTTGGTTAAAACTTTTTTTTCACTTGATGACGAAAGACTTGGTATGAAGCATTTTAGATATACAGTTGATGATTATTTTAATGCTGATAGCAGTATCAGACCAACTGGTAGCGCTTCCCCAGTTAATGTTGATGGCATTTATGGTCAATGGGTCACGGCAGAAAACTCTGATCCTGATAAAAGGATTTTGTATTTACATGGTGGTGGTTATGCAATTGGAACTATAAGAGGTTATCTTTCTCTCACAAGTCAACTTGCAGAAAAAACAGGATGTTCAATACTTTTAATAGATTATTCTTTAGCTCCTGAATTAAAATTTCCTCATGGAGTGAATGATTCTAAAAAAGCTTTTTCTTGGATGTTAAATAATGGACCAAATGGAAAAGGAAAATGCACAAAATCTTTTATCTCCGGAGACTCAGCTGGAGGAGGTCTATCTTTAGGCGTTACTCTATCATTAAAGGATGATAACTCTGAACTTCCTAATGCTGTAATACCTCTATCTCCGTGGGCAGAATTAGACCCAGTTTCTGAAAGTTATGAAACAAACGCAAGTAATGATCCATATATTTCAAGAGATGCAATAGCAGCTTTTAGGGATCTTTATATTGAAAATGAATCTGATCTAAAAAATCCATATGCATCGCCAGTTTATGGAAATTATAATGGTTTCCCTCCTTTACTTATTCAAGTTGGAGGAAGAGAAGTTTTATTAGATGACTCTAAAAAAGTTGCTGACAGTGCAAAGTCATCTGGGTGTGAGGTTAAGTTAGAAGTTTGGGATGATATGGTGCATGTTTTTCATGGCTATGCTCCATTCCTTCCAGAAGCAAATGAAGCTTTAGAGGCGATTGGTTCATTTATTTCTGATAAATGACAAACTCATATACATATTCACCGCTAGAAAAAGTTTATTGGGATACAAGAGTTGAAGAAGCTTTAGATAATGAAATTAAGCGATTAGATCTTAATAGTGTTTTTATAGTAGCTTCGTCAACTTTAACAAAAAAAACCGAAGAAATATCAAAAATTAAAGATGCTTTAGGTAAAAAATTTACAGGTTTATTTGATCGATGTATTGAACATTCTCCTTTAGAAAATGTAATTGATTGCGCTAATAAGGTTGAAAAAGTAAATCCTGATATAATTTTAACTATTGGTGGAGGAACACCTATTGATACCGTTAAGGTTGTACAATTATGTATTTCCTTAGGAATTAAAACTGTTAAAGATTTACAAAAAATTACTGGTCAACATCAAAGTATTAAATCTTCATTAAGGCAAATTGCTGTACCAACAACTTTATCAGGCGGAGAGTATTCAATAATTGGCGGGGCTATGGATACAAAAAAAAAATTAAAGGAAAGGTACACAGGAGATGATATTTGTCCTCAAGTGGTTATACTTGATCCTTATATAGTTAAACATACTCCTGAATGGCTATGGCTCTCAACAGCAATAAGATCTGTTGATCATGCTGTAGAAGGATTTTGTTCAAATTCTGATAATCCTTTGATTATACCAAATGCTTTGCATTCTTTAGATTTATTTTCTAGCGCTTTAAGGAAAACTCATAATGAACCTGATAATGTTGAAGCAAGATCAGTATCTCAAAAAGCTGTTTGGATGATTGCAAAAAATCTGGGTAACACCCCTATGGGAGCAAGTCATGGTATTGGTTATCTTTTAGGATCAATTGGTTCTGTTCCGCACGGCCAAACATCATGCGTAATGCTTCCAGCAGTATTACGATGGAATGAAGATTTTCAACCTGAAAAGGATAAAATTATTTCTAAAGCTTTAGGAAGACCAAAGTTAAAAGCGTATCAAGCTGTAAAAGAGTTAATAACTGATCTTGGCTTGCCAAGCACTCTCAAAGATGTTGGAATAACAAAAGATATGCACAAGACTATAGTTGAATATGCATTAAGTCATCCTACAGTCCTTTCAAATCCAAAACCCATAAAAAGATCTGAGGATGTATTTGAAATTTTAAATTTTGCTGAAGAGGGGCAGTAATGGGTTTTGTTGTAGCTATTTTAGGATTAATTGTTGCTCTTGGTGTTATGTTTATAATGTTAAAACTATTAGATAAGATAGGTGATAAATGACAAGGCTATCAAAATTATCACGGTCAATTTCAGGAAAAGTAGTTTTAATAACTGGAGCAACTAGCGGTATGGGACTTGCTACAGCTAAATTATTTTCCGATGAGGGCGCAAAAGTAATAGTAACTGATTTAGATGATAAAAAAATTGATGCAGTTGTGACAGAAATTAACGAATCAGGAAATTCTGCTTATGGAATTAGACTTGATGTTTCAGATAAAGAAAATATTGAAACATCTATAAAGGAAATTATCAGTAATTTTGGAGGTTTAGATTGTCTGGTAAATAATGCCGGTATTTCAATTCCTACAACCATTGATGATGACAATTATGAATCTTATTGGGATAAGACATTCGATGTTCTTTTGAAAGCTCAAGTAATGTTAATTAGAGCATCCTTACCTTATATTCTAAAGTCTAATTCAGGCAGAATAGTAAATATTGCATCAACTGAGGGATTAGGGGCTACTCCAAGACAATCTCCTTATACATCAGCAAAACACGGAGTAATAGGACTAACAAAGTCACTAGCTGTAGAGCTAGGCTCAAGTGGAATTACGGTTAATTGTATATGTCCAGGTCCAATTCGCACAGGTATGACAGAGAAAATACCCGAAAAAGATAAAGAAATTTATTCAAGAAGAAGGGTGCCTTTGAAAAGATATGGAGAGCCTGAGGAAGTAGCTCACGCAACACTAAATTTTTGTTTACCTTCATCATCTTTTATAAATGGCGCAGTTTTACCTGTAGATGGCGGATTAACAATAAAAAGGGCATAATCCTTTATAATTATTAATTTTTATGCTTATTTATTTATTGAGGATAATATGAGTAAGTATAAACTTTTTATAATTTTAAAAGACTTTATTACTTTACCTAAAATAGTTGTTCGATGAAACAGATATCAGGTATGTCTATCCTTGTTACGGGTGGTGGATCTGGCATAGGTAAAGCGATTGCTGAATATTTTTGTAATAATGGCGCTAAGGTTACTATTTCAGGTCGGCGAAAGAAAAATCTCAAGTTAGTTTCAGAAGCCTTAGGAAATAATTGTAATCATATCCAAGGTGATGTGACCAATGATGTTGATCGTAAAAAAATGATTGAAGGAGCATTGAGTTTTGGTGGAAAATTAGATGCCCTAATAAATAACGCTGCTAACATGTATCGTCAGCCTGTTGATTCATATGATGAGAACTTTTTAAAAGAAGCTTTTGACACGAATGTTATTTCAGCAATGATGTTGTCAAGTAATAGTATTGAGCATTTAGAAAAAACTGAAGGTTCAATTATTTTTATGGGCTCGACACATACTAGACGAGCATTCCCTGGAGCAAGCCCATATGCAACAACAAAAGCTGCATTAGAGGGGTTAACAAAGGTAATGGCAGCTGAATTAGGTCCGAAAAAAATTAGAGTCGGATGTATTTTACCTGGTGCTGTGATAACGGAATTAAATATAAGAGCAGGTATCTTTGAAGAAAAAGAAATTGATGAACGTTATAAAGCTGTGGCAGAATTACATGCTTTGGGCCGAATAGGTACTGCTGAAGAGGTTGCCGAATCTGTAGCGCATTTAGTCCAATCGGAATGGGTAACAGGCGTTGCTTTAGAGGTCGATGGAGGTATTGGTTTAGGTGTTTCAAGCTTTTAGTTAAGCAGTTTCAATAATATTAGTAATAATTTTGTTATAAATATTAATAAATTTAAGAGTGTCAAAATGAATAAAGATAATTTTTTTTCTAATCCTATTCTTTCTTCTAAACACAAATTAAAGTTAGCAGTATTTGGCTTAAATGTTAGTTCAGGTTGTTCTATGACTGATATGTCAGATACCTTAAAAATTAATTGGAATGAATCAATTTCGATAGCTAAAAAAGCAGAGAAAATTGGTTTTGAGGCTATTATTCCTGTTGCTCGTTGGCGAGGTATGGGTGGACAAACTGATTTTAATCATCGTAACTTTGAAACTTTCACATGGGCAGCTGGATTAAGCGCGGTAACAGATAGAATAGCTATACTTTCTACATCTCATGTTCCAACAGTTCACCCAGTAAGAGCTGCTAAAGAAGTTGTTACCATTGATCATATTTCTGGAGGGCGCTTTGGTCTTAATATTGTTGCTGGATGGAATGCTAAAGAATTTTCTATGTTTGGCATCGATCAACTTGATCACGATGAACGCTACAAAATGGCTGAAGACTGGATAGAGCTTTGTAAGAAGCTTTGGAATGATAAGGGAGAATTTGAATTTAATAGTACTTATTTTAATGCTAAAAATCTTTACTCAGAACCAAAACCCATACAAAAACCCTACCCACTTCTTATGTCGGCAGGAAATAGCGAAAGGGGCCAACATTTTGCTGCTAAACATTGCGATATTAATTTTGTTGTGGCTCCTGATATAGAATCGGCAGGCAAAATTGCTAAAAATGTAAAAAAAATAGCTAATGAGATCTATAACAGAGATATTCAAGTTTTTGGTCAAGCTTATCTTGTTTGTCGAAAAACAGAGCAAGAAGCTAAAGATTATGTAGATCATTATGTTAACAAAAAAGGGGACTGGGAGGGTGTAAGAAATTTACTAGATATTCTTATACCAAACTCGCAAAGTGCTTTAGGGGAAGAATGGAACTCAATGGCAGAAAACATGATTGCTGGATACGGTGCTATTCCACTAGTAGGAACCAAAGAACAAATAGTTGAAGGTATGAAAAATTTTTCAGATTCTGGTTTAGATGGAATTACCTTATCATGGGTTAACTATGAATTTGGTTTAGATCAGTTTGAATTAGAAATATTACCTTTATTAATTAAAGCTAATCTACGAAATAAATATAGTTAACTTAAGAATTAAAAGAGTATTAGCCTTTATAATTTTAAATTTTTATGCTTATTTATCTATTGAGGTTGGTATGAGTAAAGAAAAACTTATAGAAATAGCAAAAATTAACAAAGAACATGCTGAAAAAGGCACAATGCATCTTGTTGACGATGTAGTAAAAGTTCCTGCATCGAATTATTATGATAAAGATAGGTGGGAAAAAGAAATTAACTTAATCTTTAAAAGGTTGCCTCTTGTTCTTGGAGTTTCAGCTGAAATACCAAATCCGGGTGATTATAAGGCAATGGAGGTTGTGGGTATTCCTGTTCTTATTTTAAGAAACAATGAAGGTGAAGTATCTGCCTTTTTAAATGCATGTGTACACAGAGGAGCTGCTTTAGTAGAGCTAGGTATAGGAAACAAAAAACGATTTGCATGCCCTTATCATGGATGGACTTATAGTAATAAAGGCGAACTTATGGGGATATCATCTAATCATGAATTTGGAGATATTGATAAAAAATGCAATAGCTTAGTATCTCTTCCTTCTCTTGAAAAAGAAGGTATAATTTGGGTAACATTAGATCCAAAATCAAATGTTAAAATTCAAGATTATTTATCTGGTTATGATAAGATGCTTGCACATTTTGGCTTTAAGGATTGGTATGTATTTGAGACTAGATCACTTCCTGGCCCAAACTGGAAGGTTGCTTATGATGGGTATCTAGATCTTTATCATCTTCCTGTTTTACATAAAGATACTTTTGGTGATGATATGTCAAATCAGGCTATGTATTATGAATGGGGCCCTCATCAAAGGGTAGTTTCTCCATATAGACTTCCTGAACAAAATGATTTTAAGAACGATGGAGCTAATCATCATGAACTACCAATTGAAGAGTGGTCAATGGATATTTTAATGGCTGGTGTTTGGACTATATTTCCTCACATTTCTATAGCGTCTTTTACCGGTGGAGGTAGAAGCGTAATGTTATCTCAATTGTTACCTGGAGATAAACCAGAAAGCTCAGTAACTAATCAATATTATTTAATGGAAAATGAACCCACCAAAGAGCAAGCTGAGCAAGCGCATGAACAATTTGAGCTTCTTGAATATGTAGTTGATAAAGAAGATTACGATACAGGATTAAGGTTACAAAAGAGTTTAAAAACAGGCTTAATAGACCATGTAATGTTTGGAAGAAATGAAGGGGGAGGCCAAACATTTCATAAATGGGTTGATAAGATTATCAATACTAAAGATAAGGAACTACCTTCTTTATTTTAATATTATTTAGAGGAAAACATGAAAACAAGAATTACAGAATTATTTAATATTGAACATCCTATTATCCAAGGAGGAATGCACTTTGTTGGTTTTGCAGAGTTAGTTGCTGCAGTTTCTAATGCTGGAGGTTTAGGAATTATTACTGCCTTAACGCAACCTACTCCTAAGGATTTGACCAATGAAATTGAGAAATGCCACGGGATGACTGATAAACCTTTTGGTGTCAATTTAACTTTTATTCCTTCATTTAAAGACCCTCCATATGATGAATATATAGATGCGATTGTTCAAGGCGGTATAAAAATAGTTGAAACTGCTGGTAGGAGTCCTGAAAAATATATGGAACAATTAAAGGCTGCAGATATCAAAGTTATTCATAAATGCACTTCAGTTCGGCATTCTTTAAAGGCGGAAAAATTAGGATGTGATGCAGTAAGTGTTGATGGTTTCGAATGTGGAGGACATCCTGGAGAAGATGATATACCTAACGGCATTCTCCTGCCAAGAGCAGCGGAAGAATTAAAAATTCCTTTTGTAGCTTCTGGGGGCATGGCTAATGCGAGAAGTCTTGTTTCTGCGCTTGCTTTTGGAGCAGATGGTGTGAATATGGGAACTCGCTTTATTGCAACAAAAGAAGCTCCTGTTCACGATAATGTTAAGCAAAGGTTAGTTGAGGCATCTGAGCTAGAAACAAGCCTTGTTATGAGACCTTTGAGAAACACTGAAAGGGTTCTTAATAATTCAGCTGTAGATAAAATAAAAGAAATCGAATCTAACCACGGAGGTGACGACCCAAATAGTTTGCTCGAAGAGATTAGACCTTTAGTTGCTGGATCTGAACGAGTATTAAGGGATGGTGATCTTGAGGCGGCCGCTTGGAGCTGTGGAATGGTTGCAGGCTTAATTCATGATGTGCCTACATGTAAAGAATTAATTGATACAATTATGCAAGAAGCTGATGAGATTATTAATCAAAGATTAAAAGGTTTTGCTAGCGCCTAAGATCTATTTTTAAAGGCCTTATAAGCTTTAGTTAATCTATCTGGTGAAAGCATTAAAGCAAATAAGGTTATAAAAGGTATTAATTTCCAATAACTATCTGGAAATATTCTTTGTGAGATTTCCATCATTTTAGAATCTATACCAACAAAAATTCTTTTTTTATTTTTCTTAACACCTTTTAGAATTATTTTAGCTGCTTTATCTGGGTCCATTCCGGAATCACGAAAATTTACTCCTGCTTCTTTTGTAGAAATTTCTTTACCTGATGAATTTTTGACTGGTTCTCCATTGAAACCTAGTACCCCTTTTCCTTTTTTACCTCTAACAATATGATCACCAAATTTAGCGTTTAAAACAATGTTTGTTCCTATATGGCCTGGATAAACACAGTGAACTTGAGTCTTTGTACCTTGCATTTCTTTAGTTAAGCTTTCTGTAAAACCTCTTACAGCAAATTTTGAAGCATGATAGACAGTATTATTTGGTGAAGTTATTATTCCGAAAATAGAAGAGGTATTTACTAAGGCGGTTTCTTCATCCTTTAATAGATGAGGTAAAAAAACTCTTGAGAGTTGAATGACACTGTTAAAATTTATGTCATTACACCAGTCCCATTCTTCTTCTTCCATACCTATAAAACTGGCAGGAGCTGCAACACCAGCATTATTAAAGACTAAATCTATTTTACCATGACTAGATATTATTTTTTCAGGAAGTTCTTCAACATTTTTTTTGTCCCTTACATCTAGAACAAATGAACTAGATCCAACATTATAAGACTTAATCAATTCTTCAGTTTCTTTTAGCGATGATTCATTTACATCACATATAATTACATCCGCACCTTCTTTAGCTAGATTAATCGCAAGATATCTTCCCATTCCAGAAGCTGCTCCAGTTATTAATGCTACTTTATTTTTAAATGTTTTCATTTTTCTACATTATTATGGTGCCGACTGAGGGACTTGAACCCCCAACCCCCTGATTACAAATCAGGTGCTCTACCAGTTGAGCTAAGTCGGCAGAAAATCTTGAATCACAAACTAAATACACCATAGTATTGAAAAGGTAAACTTAAACTGATTTCTATTATCTCTTGTCAAAACTAAGTGCTAATTCAAGGGTGCCTAGCATAATTCCTGGTTGGTATTCAATTTTTGTTTCGGGAGTAAATTCAAATTTTTTGACTCTATCCATAAGCATATTCCAAGCAATATTTTGTTCCAATCTTGAGATTCCATTACCTGGACATGTTCTGTGCCCTTGAGAAAATGTCAAATGTCTTGTTAATCCTTTTCTTTCTAAATTTAATTCATGAGGGCATTCAAATTCGTCAGGATCAACATTTGCAGCGCCATATCTAAGATGAAGTATAGACCCTTGTGGAACTTCAACCCCTTGAAAAACTTCATCTTGTGTAGTCATGCGTGTTGAAAGCCCTTGAGTAGGAGCTCTTACCCTTAAAGATTCTTCAATAAATAAATTAATTTTATTTCTATTTTGGTTTAGATCTTCATACAGTTCGGGGTTTTCTATAAGTATCTTAAGTTGATGAGCAATAGCATATTGGGTAGTTTCTAACCCTCCAATTATCATTGCGTAAGCAACGCCAACGATCTCATGATCAGTTAGTTTTCTATCAAATGGTTCATACACAACTTCAGTTAAAAAGGAAATCATATCCTCTTTTGGATTTTTTCTTTTTTCTTTTACTGTATCAACTACATAATCAGTAAACTCAGTCAAAAGATCTCTTTGTTCTTCAGTTTGTTCTTGTGTCAAAAGGTTTCTATGTCCTTGTCCGTAAACAAAGGCCATAACCATTGCATCTCCCCATTTTTTATGAAGAGGAATATCTTCTATTGGAAAACCGATGACATTTGCCATTACCATTTGAGGTAAGGGCATCGCAAACTCAGAAACAAATTCTACTTTTCCTTTATTAATCCAGCTATCAATAAGTTCATTTGTACAATTTGTAACCATTTCTTTATGTCGTGATGCACCAGGACCAACCCAAGGATCTGTTAATTGTCTCTTGTGAGCTTTCCATAATTCTTCATTTGGTCTTAAACTTTGAATTGAAATTTGCATTGCATTTAAAAAAGAAGGGTCATGGCGACTAATCATCTCTTTCTTTTCTTCTTTTTTATCTTTTGTCCTAAAACCAGAGACGCCACTACTAGAAGATTTATCTAATTCTTTAATTATAGGAGGTGGAAATCTTAAGATATCTTTAACGACAAATGCTATATCCTCATATTTTGATAATATAAACCCATCAGTATCTTTAGTTGTTCCTTCTCCAGGAATTCTGTGCACTGGAGAATTTGAATGTAATAATTTATAAGATTCATACCAATAATGCTGTGCGCCTGGTTCAAAAAGATCTACATCATCAATTGTTATTGGGCATTTTGCAGTATCTGCTACTGTTTTATCATGGGGCATTTAATGATTTAAAAATAATCAAAGGTAGGTGTCAACAATTAGTTAATTAACTTTTCTTGTAAAGGTTATCCAATTGTTCTTCATAAACCTCTTTAACCATATGTCTTCTTATTTTCATTGTAGGCGTTAGCATCCCATTATCAGTTGAAAATGGTTCTTTAGTAATAATGTATCTTCTAACTTTTTCAATTTGTGATAAATTTTCATTCGCTGTTTTTACTGCTAAGGATACTTTTTCTTCTATCTGGGTCTCCGACATATCACCAATTAATTCAGGTTCAGCAACTACTACAGCTACTAGATAAGGTCTTCTATCCCCAGAAACCATTGCTTGATGAATTATATCTTGAAATGTTAAAGCGGATTCAGGTCTTACAGGGGCAATATTATCTCCTCCGGAGTTAACTATTATTTCTTTTTTTCTGTCCTTTATTGTTATAAATCCATCTTCATCTATATCTGCAAGATCTCCTGTATACAGCCATCCGTCAATTATCGTTTCAGATGTTTCTTTTTCTTGTTTCCAGTACCCCTTCATTACTCCATCACCTTTTACAAGAAGCTCCCCATCTTCTGATAATTTAACTTTTACACCTTTTATAGGAGGTCCAACTGTCTCAATTTTTACTTTATTTGGAGGGACAGCACTAATTAATGGGCTTGCTTCAGTTTGCCCATAACCTTGTATAATTCTCACACCTAAAGAAAAAAAGAAATAACCAATATCAGGGTTTAAGGCTGAACCGCCAGAAATAAACGCAACAAGTTTTCCACCAAATCTATTTAATATTCTTTTTCTTATTAAGGAGCAATAAGAATGATGTTCAATTTTTTCAAAGAAATTTAACTCATCAAACAAACTCTTTTTTCCTAACTTTACTGTTCTATTAAAGATTAATTCCATAATTTTACCTGAGTTTTTTATTTGTATTCTTATTCTTTCGTATAAAACTTCAAACAATCTTGGTACAGCAGTAGAAAGAGTAGGGGATACCTCTAATAAGTTAGCGGCAAATTTGTCTGGCCCTTCGGAAAAATAAATTTGAGCGCCTAGATAGATTTGTAAATATACCGCCAGATGTTCATATGCATGTGAAAGAGGGACTAAAGATAAATAAGTATGATCAAGATCTCCAACTTGTTTGACTAATTCATCTGCTCCTAAAATATTATGATATATGGATTTATGAGTAAGCATAACTCCTTTTGGCCTACCACCAGTTCCGGATGTATAAATTATACAACATGTTTCATCTTTATCTATTGTATTAAGGTTATGGAGAGCCTCAGATATATTATCTCTTCCAATTGATTTCAATTTGTCAAAATTTTCAACCTTAAGTCCTTCAGGCATAAAACCATTGTACTCATCTATAGTTATTAAAAGATTACAACTATCAACCTTACTAATCGCCAAGGCAATTCTATTAGCTAAAATATTATTAGAAACGATTACAGCTTTTGCATCAGAATGTTCAATTATGTATTTATGATCATCCTCGGTATTTGTAATATAAGCGGGAACAGTTATTGCGTTCAATGTATTTATGGCTAAATCAGAAATTAGCCACTCTGGTCTATTCTCTGAAACTATCATAACTTTATCCCCCGGCATAATGCCTAAGTATTTTAAACCGGCAGAAACTTCTTTAACTTGTTTTTCAGTTTCTAACCATGATAGGGATTTCCATAATCCTTTTTCCTTGTGCCATAGAAAAGATTTATCTCCATATTCTAGACATTTTTGATAAAATAAATTTGGTAGAGTTATATGTTCCATACTTTATTATACATTCTTCCGTGTTAATTCGTAAAGAGCAACAGCACTGCTAACACTTACATTTAATGTTGTAAAATTAATATTATTTTTGTTATTAATAGACATCAATAAATCGCATTTTTCCTTTGTAAGCCTTCTTAGTCCTTTGCCTTCTGACCCCAAAACTAAAGCTTTCTTATAATTTTTATAATCTTTTAAACTCTCAAGATATACTTTACTATTTTCATCTAAACCTATGATAATAAAGTTATTTTTTTTCATTTCTTTTATAGATAGAGCTAAATTTGTTACTTTAATAATATTGACTGATTCAAGTGCGCCAGATGCTGATTTTGCTAATGAACCATTTATCTCCGCACTGTGATTCTTTGTTGTAATAATAGTTTTAGCGTCAAAGAAATTCATTGATCTTATGATTGCCCCCATATTCTGAGGATCAGTAATTTGATCTAAAACAATAAGTAATTCATTATCTTTTAAGGCATTTTTGAAATTAGGATAATTTAGTGGTTTTACCTCCAGGATAATTCCTTGATGAGATATATTTTCTTTTACTATCATATTTAGCTCATTGTTTTTCAATACTGTTATTTCTATTTTAGGATCTTTTTTAAGTTTAGAAATGGTTTCAAGATTTTTTTCATTACAGTAAATTTTTCTAATTATTCTGTTTTTATTCTCAATTGCTGCTAAAGAGGCATGAATTCCCCATATATAATAAGGTGTATTTTTCATATTTTTTTTGTTTATTTTTTTTCTCATTTTGGAGATTTTTTTTCAAGGATGTTTATTTTGTTATTATTAAAAAAACTACAATAAATCAATATTTTATGGATTTTTTTTTAAATTCGTATATGTTTTATTTCAATATTTTGTTTTGGGGTATTGACTTTCCTTTCGGAAAGCTCAATAAACCTGATCTGCTTTGGATTTTAAAGCATTGGTAAGCTCTCCAATTAGATGGAGGGGTGCCCGAGTGGTTAAAGGGGACGGGCTGTAAACCCGTTGGCTATGCCTACGTAGGTTCAAATCCTACCCCCTCCACCAGTTGAAGAGCTACTAGGTGGAAGGACAGGCGGGTGTAGCTCAATGGTAGAGCAACAGCCTTCCAAGCTGAAGATGAGGGTTCGATTCCCTTCACCCGCTCCAACATAAGATCCAAAGTATTTTATAACCGTTAAATCGGTTTAATTTGTGGAGAAACATATTATGTCTAAAGAAAAATTTGAACGTACCAAACCCCATTGTAATATAGGAACAATTGGGCATGTCGATCATGGAAAAACTACTCTTACTGCAGCAATTA
>CAZLAN010000016.1:0-13708 GCA_964557485.1 uncultured Rhodobiaceae bacterium
GTATCTTTATACCAATCACTATTAGGAAAATTATGCCCTAAAACTGCAGCAGTGGTTTTAGCCTCGTCAATTAAACCTAAAGATATATAAGCTTCAACTATTCTGTGGAGTGCCTCAGGAGTGTGGCTAGTATTCTGGTATTCTACAATAACTTTTTTAAATCTATTAATGGCTGCCAAAAAAGCACTCTGATTTAAATAATATCTACCAATATACATCTCCTTTCCAGCAAGATGGTCTTGCGTTAAATCAATTTTTAATTGAGAATCTTTAGCATAATCTGAAGTTGGGAATCTTCTTACAACTTCAGTAAAAGATTCTAAAGCAAGTTCAGTAATCTTCTGATCTCTTGCAACATCAGATATTCTTTCATAATAAGATTGTCCAATTAAATAATAAGCATAAACAGCATGTTTATTTCCAGGATGTAAAGAAATAAATCTTTGAGCAGAAGAAATGGCTTCATCATATTTATTTTGAAGATAGTAAGTATAAGCGGACATTAGCATTGATCTCCTAGCCCAAGGAGAGTAAGGATGTTGCCTTTCAACTTCATCAAATTCATATGCCGCTGCTTGGTAACGCCCTCTTTCAAGATTATAAAATGCATTATTATAAATTGCGGCTAAAGTTCTTTCTCGGTATTCAGGTCTATCGCCATCACCTGCACAGCCTTGGAGGAATATAACAAACGCATAAAAGATCACGAACTTGAAAGAATTTTTAATAAATTTAGTAAACTTCATGTGATAATTATATTATTAAAATTACAAAAGAGCTACATGAAGCTGAAAAATTTAAGCAGATAATAATTGGTTATTATATTCTTCAGATTCAAAATTTTTTTCATCTAATTCAAAAACTTCGTAAGAATCTTCGTTCTTAAATAATTCTTTTAATAATAGATTATTCATATGATGACCACACAAATAACCCTTATAACTACCCTGGATTCTGAAACCAGAAGTAAATATATCGCCTATAGCATCTAAAACTTTATGAATTACAAATTCATTCTTATATCTTAGTCCTTCAGAATTAATTACCTCATTATTTTCTATAATAATACAGTTATCCAAACTTCCTCCCAATCCAAGACCTGACCTCCTTAAAGCTTCAACATCCTTCATAAAGCCAAAAGTTCTTGCGTTCGATATATTTTCTTTAAAACTAAATTTTTCCATATTAATTGAGCATTCTTGTTTACCAATAACTTTATCTGAGAAATCTATAGAGGCAAAAAATTCACTATTATCACTAACACCTAAAGAACATTCTTTTTCACCATCTGAAACCTTTACTTCTTTTAGAATTCTTAAATAACTCCTCTTTTTTGATAACTTTTTAATTCCAGCAGCCTCTATAGTGGCAATAAATTGTTTTGAACTTCCATCCATTATTGGTACTTCTGGACCGTCCAAATGAATTTCAATATTATCAATTCCCGATCCAGATAATGCTGCCATTAAGTGTTCAATTGTAGATATAGAAATATTCTTTTCATTTTCAATTGTTGTGCACATATTAGTATCAGAAACATTTTTGTAATTGGCTATAATGGTTCTATCAGAGATATCGCCCTCAATATCATCTCTTATAAATTTTATTCCGCTGTTTTCTTTAGATGGATTTAATGTGAGATTTACTAAATCACCCTTATGCAGGCCTATTCCTGATAAATTAATAGATTCATTTATTGTAGTTTGCCAGGGATAAAAGCCTGAAGCAGAAATAAAATTACAAGACATAAATTACTCACACTTAAAATATTAATTTATTTGTTAACAGTCTAATAAAAATAAGCCAAATCAAACATTGTGTCTGTTTGTAACCTGTTATTGATTATTGTTTTTTTCGTAAAAATGCAGGAATTTCCATTTGAGAATCGAGGTCATCGTCATCATTATGATCTAATCTATCGCTTTTAAATAGAGGAACATCATCATTTTCCCAGTCTTCCGGTTCTGGTAAATTTTCAATCGTATTATCATTTTCAGAGGAATCTGATTCTATTTCTTCTAATTCAGTATTATCAGTTTCTTCATCAAGAATATTATCCTCTTTAAAATCAGGATAGTCTTCAGATGAGACAGGGGAATCTTGACTTACTTGCCTTACCTCAAGCTCTATAGATTGAGTAGAATCTTTATCAACTTGATTTGGGACTTCTGTTTGAGATGGCTCAATATCAACAATTGTATCCTCTTCCAGATCATTCATACCGGTTGCGACGGTTGCAACAATTAGTTCATCGCCAAGATCTTCGTCCATAAATAATCCGGTAATAATTTCACAATCATCACGATCATTAAGTTCGCTTTGTATAACATTCGTAGCAGCATCTATTTCAACAGGTGTAAGTTCAGTATTTGCTGTAATTGAAATCAATAAACCTTTTGCATCTCTCAAGTTAATTCCATCAAGCATTTGGTTAGAAATCGAAGCTTGGGCCGCCATTACAGCTCTGTCATCTCCGGAGGCTTGGCCAACGCCAAACATAGCCTTTCCAATAAAAGCCATAATGGTCTTAACATCTGCAAAATCTATGTTAATTCTTCCTCTTTTAATGATTAAAGAACTTATTGCCGACACTCCATCATATAATGTTCTGTTAATTATTTCATTACACTCGTCGAAAGAAGTATCAATGTTTGCTACTCTAAAAACATTTTCATTAGGCACAACGATCAAAGTATCAAGACATTTGGAAAGCTCATCAATTCCAGCTTTCGCCATTTTCATCCTTTTTGTTCCATCATACTTCCATGGAGTTGTTACTACGCCAACTGTTAAAATGCCCATCTCTTTAGCTGTTTTTGCTATTACTGGAGCCGCCCCTGTTCCGGTTCCTCCTCCCATACAAGCCGTAATAAAAAGCATATTTATACCTTTGAGGTAACTCTTTATTTCTTCTATCGATTCTTGAGCTGCCTTTTTTCCTATCTTAGGATCAGCGCCAGCACCTAAGCCTTTTGTAATGTTAGCTCCAATTTGAATCCTTGTTGTTTGATCATGCTCTTCAAGGGCTTGAGCATCTGTGTTTACTGCAAAAAGATCGACCCCTTTAAGACCACAATCTATCATAGTTTTTAAAGCGTTACCTCCGCCCCCTCCTATTCCTAAAAGGGCGAGTCTAGGTTTTAATTTCTCAACCTCCGGGGCTGAAAGTTCAATTGACAATTAACTCTCCATTATCAGTTACTTATATTTCAACTGATTCTTGTTAATTAACAAGAATATGGAATTTTAAAAATCTGCTCCCATAATTCTTTTAAAAATATTTTGTAATTTACTAGGCCCCCCAGACCCGTCGGGTCGGGGGTTAACTTGAGCTGGTTTGAATTGACTTTCCTGTAAAAGACAATGTATTAAAACACCACAAGATGATGAAAATGAGCTACCACTTGATTCTTCTGAAAGCCCGCCTACCTTCATTGGTGTTCCTTTCCTTACATTAGTATCAAGCATTCTTTCAGTAATCTCAATTGCACCATTTAAATCAGCAGTTCCGCCAGTTAAAACAATATTTCGTTTAGCCAGGTCAGAATATCCTGAATCTTCAATTATTTTATCTGCCTCCTTTATGATTTCTTCAAATCTTGCCCTAATTATATATACAAGTTTGCTCAATTTAAATTTTGCCCTTTTAAGCTCACTATCATCTTCAGGTGTTTCATAAAATTGCTCAGAATCATTTGATCCCATTATAGTGTTTCCATACAAATTCTTTATACCTTCTGCATGAATGAAAGGAGTTGAAAGACCTATAGATATATCATTAGAAATATGCCAGCCTCCAACATTTATAGTTTTCGCAAAAACAATAGTGCCTTCATAAAATATTGATACAGATGTTGTCCCACAACCAATATCAATACAAACAGAACCAAAATCTAATTCATGCTCATGAAGACAAGAAAGTCCAGATGCATAAGGTTTAGCAACTACGCTATCAATATCGAGAGGAATATTATGAATTAGATTTTCTATATTAATTATTGGGTTCTCAGCAGAGGTTATATAGTGTAATTCAACGCCTAAATTATCAGCTATCAAACCAGTTGGGTCAGGAACATTTCTTGTGCCATCTACAAAGAATTTTGATGGAACAATATGGAGAATTCTTTGGTCTTGTTGCTGATATTTATCATGAACTGATGAAATTACTTTGTAAACATGTTCTTGATTAATCGCATTTTCAGAAATATTAATATTACCCTTTATAATATGGCTATTAATAAAATCACCTGAAATACAAATATTGACATTATTCACTTCAATATTAGCACTATTTTCAGCCTTATCTAATGCAAGTCTAATCGACTTTTCAGCCTCTTTTGCATCAACAATCCTTCCATTCCTTATACCTTTTGATTGACAATACCCCAAACCAATAACTCTTATCGCCCTTTTCTCTCTTGTAACTTGATCAAATTTAGCAATGAGACAAACAATTTTGTCAGAGCCAACATCAATAGAAGTCAATATTTCTTTTGTTTGATTTCCCTTTTTTTGCAGGGCAAAAAGATCCTGTTGTTTATCGTTTCTAACCATTACTTACTTTTAAAAATTCTATCTGTAGAAATTTCACCTTTAACCCTTAAATCAATCTTCTTATGACCTTTCTCGATAAGATTGTAATCCTTTAAATGTTGATCAAGATCTGTAATTGCATCATTAACATCACCCATCGGTAACTTAATAAGGACATCACCTTTGAAATATATATCCCATCTTCTCTTTCCAATAAATCTTACAAAATCTATTCTAGATCTTAATAAAGGAAAATCATTTAGTGCCGATAAGAGACTTGATACATTTATATTCGCCTCATCACCAGTAATAAGTAGAAGGTCTTCATAACCCTCACTCTTATTAACTTTTTCAATCTGATAACCTTCATTATTAAGAACATAAATTTCTTTATTATGCTTCCAAATTGCTGCTGGTTGGTACTCAACTATAAAAATATGAATTTCATTTGGTAACTTTCTGCTAACTTTAGCTTTCTTAACCCAAGGAACTGTGAGTATTTTATTTCTTAAACTATCCAAATCAATAAATAATATTGGACTTCCTTTTTTGAGGGATAATTCATTTAAAATCTTTGACCTACTAGATCTATATCTTCCATCAAGTTTTAGCGTTTCTAACTTAAAATTTTGATTAATTTTGTTAGTTAGAAAATTTTTAATTGAATTATTCTTAGAAAAATAAATATACAAAGGAATTGATGAAAAAATTAATACTAAAATAGCAATAATATAAAATTTATTAATTATTTTCGACATATAGCTTCCTTGATAATTAAATTTATTAATTCAATATAAGAAATTCCCATTGCCAAAGCTAAATCAGGTATTAAAGAAGTTTCTGTTAATCCTGGATGCGTATTAATCTCTAAGACAAAAGGAGTTAATTCATTTTTTTTAGAATTACCTAAACGAAAATCAGTTCTAGTTACGCCATTGCACCCTAATAAATCATGACACTTCTTAGTTATTTTTTTTATTTCTTCACTAACTAATTTTGGTATCTTAGCAGGAATTATGTGGAGTGACTCTCCTTGAGTATATTTCGTAGCATAATCATAAAAATTATTATCAGTTTTGATTTCCATAACATCAGTAACCTTATCATTAATTATTCCGCAAGTTAGCTCCTTGCCTTCAATATATTCTTCGATCATAATATTATTTCCGTAGCTCCAACTTTTTAAATCTTGAGATGCTTTAATCTTATCTGATTCATTCAAAATAATATAAATTCCTATACTTGAACCGTTACTGATAGGCTTAATAACAAATGGGGGATCAAGTTCGGATATATTAAAGTTAGAAAATTCGAATAATTTGCAATTGGGTGTTTGTATTTTATTTTTTTTAAAAATTTCTTTTGAAATTACCTTATTCATTGCGAGAACCGAAGAGGAAATATTCGAGTGCGTATATTTTATATTTATATTTTCAAGTATTGCTTGGATTTTACCATCTTCTCCAAGCTTCCCATGAAGAGAATTAAAACATAAATCAGCTCCAGAATTTATTATTTTTTGAATAAAACCTTCTGTACAATCTATTGAGCTATAATTATAGCCAATTTCTTGTAATGCCTTTTCAACATTTTCTGCTGATTTAAGGCTTATTTCCCTTTCATTGGAATAACCGCCTTTCAAAACTATTATTTTGCCGTCAAAAACTTTCATTTTAATTGCCAACTATTTTTAATTCCCATTCAAGGTTAATTCCAAATTTATTACTAACTCTTTCTATGGCTAAATTACCTAGATCTTCAAAATCTTTAGCTAAGGCTGAGCCAGTATTAATAAAAAAATTATTATGTTTTGGCGAGACCATGGCTCCGCCAATTTTATATCCACTTAAATCTACGGAATTAATTAATTCCCAAGCTTTTTTTTCTTTTGGATTTTTGAAGACACTTCCTGCAGTTGCTATACCTCCTGGTTGGGCAGTTTTTTTATTAGACTTTACTTCTCTTATTTTATTTTCAATATTTTGCTTTTCTTTTTTTTTGCCAATAAAAGTTGCTTCAATAATTATTTTTTCATCTTTAATTATTGAACCCCTGTAAGAAAATTGCATTTGTTTATTCGTTAAAACCTCTATTTCTCCTTTTTTATTCATTAACTTTACTTCTATTAAGACATCTTTTACTTCTGAATCATAACAACCAGCATTCATTGCTACAGCCCCTCCTATATTTCCAGGTATGCCTGACAGAAATTCCATACCACCTATTTCCTCTTCTAAGGCAATTTGAGATAACTCTTTATCCAAAATCCCTGCCTCAGCTATAATCTTGTTACCCTCTAAGATATTTAATTTTGAAAAACTTGGAGGTATCAAAATTGTAACGCCTGATAACCCTCCATCCCTTATCAAAACATTTGAAAGTCTTCCAAAGATATTAATTTTAATTCTCCCGTCTAACATTGAAAGGAAATTAGAAAGATCTTCTTTGTCATAAGGTATATACAAATATTCTGCTGATCCGCCTACCTTTAACCAACTAATATTTTTTAGTGATTTATTGAAAAAAAAGCTTCCTTTAAATGGGTTATTTTTTTCTAATTGAATTAATGTAGTATTTAATTCATTCATTTATTTCACCAATTTACTCAAAAAATTATTAGCTGACCTCGAGATACTTCCTGCTCCCATAAAAATAATGACATCATTTTTTTTAACTTCATTGATAAGAAATTTTTCGATGGATAAGAAATTCTTAAAGCCGTAGGCTTCTTTTCTGGAATATCTTTTTATAGCTTTAGCTAGATAATTAGAATTATATTTTTTTATTTCTTTTTCCCCAGCCGAATAAATTGGAAGCACTAATGTTAAGTCTGAATCTTTAAAGCTTTTTCTGTAATTACCAAATGTTTGCTTGACCCTAGAAAACCGATGAGGCTGAATAATGGTAATTATTCTTTTTCTATTAATTTGCTTTAATGCTTTTAATGTAGCGACTATTTCTGATGGATGATGAGCATAATCATCATAAAAATAAGCACCTTTGTAATTTGAAATTAATGTAAGTCTTCTTTTAACTCCCTGGAAATTCTTTAAAGCTAGTTTTATTTTTTTAAAATTAATACCAAGTTTATGTGATACGGTAATTGCCCCCATGGCATTATTTAGATTATGAATTCCATGCATTGGAAAAAAAACATCCTTACAAATTATATTTTTTTTATTTGGCTGCGTTACCACAACATCGAATAACTGCCCATCATTTTTTATTCTTATATTTTTAGCTCTATAATTAGCTTTACCCTTAGTGCCATAATAAACGATATCTGATCTTTTTTGCTTTTTTGCTAAAGTGTAGGCTTTCTTGTCATCCATACATATTGCGGAGAAGCCAAATATTGAGGTATTATTTATATATTCAGCAAATGCACTTTCTAAGTTTTTAAAACTTTTATAGTAATCAATGTGTTCATCATCAATAGAAGTTACTATACCGCAAAAGGATGGAAGCCTTACAAAGCTTCCATCTGATTCATCTGTCTCAACAATCATCCATTCACTTTTACCTAGTCTAGTATTTGACCCAAAAGCATTAATGATTCCTCCATTAATGATTGTTGGATCTAACTTAGAAGCTAAGAATATCTCAGAAATAATAGATATTGTTGATGTCTTTCCATGACTACCTGCAACAGTTATAGTTTTTTTCATTCTCATTAATTCCGCAAGCATTTCAGATCTACTTATGATGGGAATATTTAAAGATTTTGCCTTTTTTATTTCAATATTTGAATCTTTAATAGCGGAGGAATAAACGATAAGAGAAGAATCAATAACATTTCTTTGATTATGACCAATTTTAATTTTAACTCCTAAACTTCTTAACCGTGAAATATTTGAACTCTTCTTAAGGTCAGATCCGCTAACCTCATACCCTAGGCTATTTAGAATTTCGGCTAACCCACTCATACCTATGCCGCCTATTCCAATTAAAAAAATTTTTCCTTTTTTATTAAATAAGTCCATTTTACTTTCTTATTAAATTTTCAGAAAATTTAACTATGTTTTCTGACGCATCCTCAAATCCAAAGTTCTTTATATTTTCAGAAAGCATATCAAGAGTTTTAGGATTAATGATAAGCTCCTCTATTTTTTTAGATAAGGTGCTAGGTTTTAGTGTGCCTTGATTATAAACTATAGCGGCGTTGCATTCACCCAACCTTTTAGAATTATACTCTTGGTCGCCATCCAAAGTATTTGGCAGAGGAATAAAAATACAAGGTTTTCCTATAACTGCCATTTCACTTATTGTTGATGCACCAGACCTAGAAATTATTAAATCTGCTTCATTAATTATTTCTGGAAGGTCATAAAAAAAATCCTTTACTAAATAATTAATTTTTCTTTTACTGTAATTCTCTTCTAATAGCTCAACATCTTCCTTCCTAACTTGTTGAATTAATTTTAGATCATTTAATATGTTATCGGACATTTCATCTAAAACTTTTGGAATTAATGACGCAAAATAGCTTGCTCCTTGACTGCCACCAAAAATTAAAATGTTAAATTTCTCCTTTTGGAAACTTTTCTTAATGCTTTTAAAATTTAAGATTTCCTTTCTTACTGGATTTCCAGAAAACTTTTCTTTATGACAATATTTTTTTGGAACAATACCATTATCATCAAAACCTTTTGTTATTAAGTCTGTTAAAGGTAGTAAAAAATGATTTGCCCTACCTAATATTCTATTTTGCTCATGAATTAGAATTCTCAAACCGCAAAATTTAGCTGCAATTAAAGGTGCTATTGATGGATATCCACCTAGCCCTATAGCAAATATACATCTCGTCCTAAGAATCCAAAAAAAAGAAATAAAGAAGCCTGAGAGTAATTTGATAAATGCTATCGGCCATTTAATAGGGCTTTTATTTGTAAATGTATCTGATGGAATTATTATAGTTTTTTCGGCAGGAAAATTTACTAATAAGTCTTTTACTCTTTTATCTGTCAAAAGTAATACTTTATAACCTCTTTTACTTAATTCAGAAGAAATTCCACTTGCTGAAAATAGGTGACCGCCTGAAGCTCCTGCAGCAATTAAAATTGATTTTTTATGATTTCTTTTCATGACTATATAATTTGTTTTTTATCTTTTAAAGACTCAAATTTACTAGTTGTTTTCTTTACCTTTCTCGTTAAGGCTAAAAACATTCCCATGCCAATACCTGTAGCTAATATTGATGAACCACCATAACTAATAAAAGGTAATGTCATTCCTTTGGCAGGTATTAAGCTTAAATTAACTGCAATATGGATAAGGGCTTGTAATCCAAAAATTATTACTAAGCCAGAAGAAGCAAGTTGGTTAAAAAAATTGTTCTGATTCATAGATCTAATCAAGCCCCTTGAAATCAAAAAGAGATAAAGCATCATTATTGGAAAAGTAACTATTAAACCATTTTCTTCTGCAATAGCCGCAAAAACAAAATCAGTATAGGCATCTGGTAAATGGTATTTTACCCAACTTTCACCAATTCCTTTCCCAAATAATTGTCCATTCTCTATTGCATCTATTGCTGCTTGGGTTTGAGTTAATTTAGAATTAACTGCACCACTTCCAAACCATATTTCTATCCAAGAATCTAATCTTGATGAGAAGTGAGGAAAAATATAATAGAAAAATAAAATAGATAACATGGAAATTATTCCGATAGGGGCAATTATTAACCAAGGAAAACCTTGAATAAATATGATGCAAGCAAGTGTTAAAAATAACAATATTGTCTGACCCAGGTCAGGCTGAAGCATTAAAAGAAGAGCTACAATCATAAAAGCTATAATTGGTATTAATCCTAAGATTTTATTATCTTCAAGTCTTGATCTCGCAAAAAACCAGGATGATAAAACTATAATCGCTGGTTTAATAAATTCTGATGGTTGAATTGTGATATAACCTGCCAAAGAAATCCATCTTGAGGCACCACCACTAGTTAATCCAAAAAGTAGGGTTAATATAATACCAAATATACTTATAAAAAAAATAATGAATGAAAACTTTCTTATAAATGCAGGAGATAAAATTGAAATAAAAATCATTAAAAAAATTGATAGAAACAAAAATATAGATTGTTTTATTAAGAAATAATATTGATTAGCATTTAATTGATTAGCTTCAACAGGACTCACAGCTAAGGAAAAGAAAAGCCCAATTAAACCAAGAGCAATGAAGCCAAACAACATTAAACGATCAACAGTAAACCACCAATTACCCAAAGGTCCCATATTTGTTCTTGAAATTCTTAACATTCCATCACCAAATTATTAACTACCTTTATAAAGGCCTCTCCCCTTTCATTAAAATCTTTGTATTGATCTAATGAACTGCAACCAGGTGATAATAAAATAACACCTCTATTATTTACCTTGGCATCATTATAGGCTGATTTTGTTGCATGCTCTAAATCATCAGATAATTCGTAGTCAAGTTCATCTGGGGCAATTTGACCTAACTCATAAGAAGATGCTCCTATAAAAAATGCTTTTTTAACATTCCTTGAATCTAGTTTAAGTTTTGAAAGATCGTTACCTTTAGAAAGGCCTCCTAAAATCCAATAAATATCAGTAAATTTATTAACAGCAAAATTAGCTGCTGCCGGATTAGTAGCCTTAGAATCATCTATAAATACTATATCATTGTCACTAAGGATTTTGTTAGTTCTATGATCAAGATTATTAAAATTGATTAAAGCATTTAGGACCTTATCATGCTTGATTTTCAGAATATCTGTGACTGCAAAAAGAGCTGGAATTAACTCTTCATAAAAGAAATTAGGTAAGTCAAATGAGTTATTGTTAAAGAAACCATCATTATTTACTATTACTTTTTCCGGCAAAGGATTTATTTTTGAAATACAATTCTTATAACTTAATGAATCATTTAGGATTGCAAAATCTTTAGATCTCAAATTTGAGAATATTTTAAATTTTGTCTTTTTATATTCCTCAAAAGAACTATATCTATCAGCATGATCATCAGAAACATTTAACAATACAGCAATATCAGATCTGAATTCATTAAATAATTCTATTTGAAAAGATGAAGCCTCAAAAATGTAAATTCTTTCTTCATTACTTTCTTTTTGAGATAAAATAGGAACACCTATGTTACCAGCTAAACTAACATTTCTTCCGTCTGCTTCCAAAATATCTTTAAGTATAGATACAAATGTAGATTTTCCGTTTGTCCCTGTAACAGTTATAATCTTATCCTTAGATTTAATATTTTTGTAATTTTGAAAAAAAATTTCAAAATCACCTATAATTTTAATTTTATTATTTCCTAATGATTTTTTTATTATTGATGATTTATTTTCATGACTTATTGGAATACCAGGAGAAGGAATTAAAAAATTCATTTTTTCCCAAGGCCAATCATTAAGATTTAAAAAATTTATACCTTTTTTAGTTAGTTTATCTCTTATTGAGATATCATCATCCCATAAAAAGAGATTAGCAGAAGTTCCTTTTAACGCTGCATAGGTTGATAATCCGCTCTTTCCAAGACCATATATAATAATATTCTTACCATCATATTTATTGCTAATAATCATCTACCTCAGTTTTAATGTCGCTAAACCTATGATTGCCAATACGAAAGATATGATCCAAAATCTAATAATAATTGTTGATTCTGACCACCCCTTTTGCTCAAAATGATGATGTATGGGCGTCATTAAGAAAACTCTTTTTCCAAATAATTTAAAAAATATAACTTGTACCACCACAGAAATAGTCTCAATCACAAAAATTCCTCCAATAACAAAAAGAACTAATTCATGTTTTGTAATAACTGCAATAGAACCCAAAACTGCACCTAACGATAATGAGCCAGTATCCCCCATAAATATTTTTGCTGGCGGAGCATTAAACCAAAGGAAACCTAGGCAGCTCCCTAAAAGGGAAAAACATAAAACACTTATTTCACTAGTAGATGGAATATAATTAATATTCAAATTGCTAGAAAATATATCATTTCCAGATAGGTAAGAAATTATACCAAAACTTGCTAGCGTTATTATAACCGGTACAATTGCAAGGCCATCTAAGCCATCAGTTAAATTAACAGCATTTGAAGAGCCTATTATTACAAGGCAAGTAAAGGCATAATAAAATAATAACCCTACAAGAACTGTACCAGTCATAAATGGGATTGATAATAGGTACCTAAATTCTAAATTTGATTGAGAAGAAATAAGATAAATAATAATCAAGGAAAATAAAAATTGTATAGTTATCTTTTTATAAGATGAAAGACCTTTTGGGTTTTGGTCTCTTATTTTCTTTATATCATCTAAAAATCCTAATAAACCAAATAACAAGGAGGTAAGTAAAATTATCCATATATAAGTATTAGTAATGTCAGCCCATAACAATGTACTAAAAAAGAAGCTAAAAATTATTAATAAACCACCCATAGAAGGAGTGCCTTTTTTTCTTATTATGTGACTCTCTGGGCCATCATCTCTTATTGGATGTCCTCTTACCTGAATTAGATTCATTGATTCAATAAATTTAGAGCCGAAAGTCAAAACTACAGTTAATGAAGTAAGAATCGAAAAAAAAGCTCTTATAGCAATACTTGAAAAAAAATCTGAATCAATAAAATTAAAACCTAATATTTCGGTTAAATATAATACCACTAAGCTATCTTTCTAAGTTGTTTACAAGATATAAATTCATTATTAATTTTACTAATATTTGAACCTGAAGATCCCTTTAATAAAACGATATCGCCTTCCCTAAGGTAGTTTTTTAGTTGAGGAATTAGCTCATTAACATTGTTGAAGGCTTTTCCTTTTTTTTCAAAATTAATATCCTCCCATAAATATCTCATCTCTTTACCTATCGCATATACAAAATCTATATTGGATATATTAATAACTTCAGCTAATTTTTTATGTAAAATTTTAGATTTACCACCTAATTCGAGCATATCACCTAAAAAGGCAATTATTCTTTGCGGAGAATCCTTTCTTATTTCGTTTAAGGACTTAATTGATGCTGCCATTGAATCTGGGTTTGCATTATAACTATCATCAATTATCGTAATATCTTTATTAAAATAATTGATATTATATTTATCTCCTCTGCCCTCCAAAGGCTTAAATTTTTCAAGTTCTTTTATAAATTTCTCATAAGGATTATTGGTTAATTGACAA
>CAZLAN010000016.1:13808-15811 GCA_964557485.1 uncultured Rhodobiaceae bacterium
CCTTGAGTTAAACCTTTTACAATTGATATTTTTTCTTTTTTTATCTCTTGCTGATCTTTAAAAGAGCCTATATGAGCTTTCCCTGCATTATTAACAATAGCGATATGAGGAGAGACAATTTTTGCCAGATTGGCAATTTCTCCTTTTTTATTCATACCAATTTCAAAAATTCCATAATTTGTATTAGCCGGCATACTTGCTAGAGACAAAGATACTCCAATATTATTATTGTATGATTTTTTTGATTTATGAACCTCTCCAAAAACTGATAAAGAATTTGCAATCATTTCTTTTAATGTAGTTTTTCCTGAACTTCCTGTTACCGCAATTATCTTGGCGTTAGATCTTCTTCTTGAATGCCTTCCTAGCGTTAATAGAGCCTTCAGAACATCATTTACAAAAATAACTTTATCAGAGCTTATTTTGGAAGGCTTATTAGATATTACAGCGCATGCGCCTTTTCCTATTGCATCATTAATAAAATCATTTCCATCAAAATTTGGACCTGGCAAAGCAAAGAATATATCTCCCTTATTAATTGTTCTTGTATCTATAGAAATTCCTGACGCAAACCAATCGGTAAATCCGTGACCATTAATGACGCTTACAACCTCTTTACCATCCCATAATTTATTTTTCATTTAACTTCCTATTATATCACTAATTACATTCTGATCTGAGAAAGGTAATGTTTTACTACCTATTATTTGAACTTTTTCATGACCTTTCCCAGCAATAATAACTGAGTCACCTAACTCTGAAATATTTAAAGCTTTACTAATTGCTTCAAATCTATCAGGAATCTCAATTCCTGAATGACATTTATCCAAAATCGCTTTTCTAATTTTTTTAGGGTTTTCAGTTCTTGGGTTATCATCTGTAATAATAATTTTATCAGAATAATTTTGAGCTATTTCACCCATCAATGATCTTTTGGAAGTGTCTCTATTGCCACCACACCCAAATACAAGAATTATTTTTCCTTCTGTTAGCTCACGAAGAGAGAAAAGTGCTGCCGTTAGTGCATCTGGAGTATGAGCATAATCAACATAAATTTTAGCACCTTTTTTAGTTCTTCCACAAAACTCTAGTCTTCCCGTAATGGGTCTAAGGTATTGAATTTTTTCAAAAACTTTTTCAGAAGGAACTCCTGAAGCCACTGCTAATCCAGTTGCGCACAATATATTCATTGCCTGAAAATATCCCTCTACTTTTAATGGAATAGAAAATTGCCTTCCACTGTATTGAAAAATTATCTCCATACCGTTTTTATTAGGAACAACCCTTCGTAAATTAAAAGCATTAGCAGATTCACCAACTTCAATTACACCCTTTCCACTTTGCTTTATAATTTCTGACAATTCTCTTCCTTCATCTGTATCCACACAAATCACTGAATACTTATCTTTAGGTAAAATTTCTGTAAAAAGTCTTTTCTTGGCGGAAAAATAATCTTCCATATTATTATGGTAATCTAAATGGTCTTGACTAATATTAGTAAACCCTGCGGCTCTAATTTCTACTGAATCTATCCTATGTTGGGCAAGTCCATGGCTTGAGGCTTCTAGAGCCAAGTGAGTTATTTTTTCTTTATGCAATCTTTGAAGCATTTTATGTAAAGCTATCGGATCAGGAGTTGTATAATTAGTATCTTGTATTTCTTCATTACCTATAATGCCCAATGTTCCAATACTTGAAGATTCTAATCCTATTAACGCCCATAATTGTTGTAAAAAGTTTGTCGTTGATGTTTTACCATTTGTTCCTGTTATTGCGCATATAGTATTCGGAAATTCTGGAAATGATTTTGATGCAATATTTGATAAAAATTTTCTCGGATTATTTTTTTTTATTAATGGGATAGTTAAATTTTTTGAATAACTGTCAGAAGCAACAATTGCACAAGCTCCTTTAGTTACCGCTTCTTCAATATAATCCTCTCCTCTCTCAATTTCACCTTCAATAGCAAAAAAAATATAACCTGACCTTACATCCCTGCTATC
>CAZLAN010000017.1:0-15626 GCA_964557485.1 uncultured Rhodobiaceae bacterium
TTGAGTGGGCCCGTAGCTCAGTAGGTAGAGCACCTCCCTTTTAAGGAGATTGTCACAGGTTCGATCCCTGTCGGGCTCACCATCCCAAAAGTCAAGCATACCTTGGCTTTTGTGATTTTCCCCAAAAACTTATCCCCATAAAAATAAAATGTGTGCACCTTTTGTGCACCTTTTTTCTGAGAAAAAATTCAAAACGATTTGTTTCATTTTTAAAATTAGTTACTCTTTTATAAACAAGGAGGAACTTATGAAAAAAGTTTTAATAAGTTTTATTACAATTATACTTTTAGGTGGCAATATTTATGCAGATGATGAGAGCATAAACAAAAATACTCAAATGTCTGCAACTGTATCTATTAGTTATTTAGATTTAATTTCTTTAGTTGAGGAAAGCGAAAGTACCAAAGTTTATGCATTGAGCTATATAAATGGAATGTCTAAAGGTATAGCAATTAGTCATGAACTGCTTCATCGAATGTACAATATAGAGGCACCTCTTTGTATACCAGCTGATAACTTTCCTAAGCCAGAAAACCTTTTAATAGAAATGACTGTTTTGCGAGATAAAATAATTGCAATCCAAGAATTTCAACCGAGAGATCCAATTAAATATGATTGGCTCATTAATGATAGCGGACATTTAATGGTAGCTACATTAAAATACTTATATGAATGTAAAGATTAGGAGGAACTTATGAAGAAAGTTTTACTGGTCTTAGTAAGGTCCTTGATTAATTAACAACTTCGATAATATCCTTTTTGTGCGTTATATTTGCATTCACCTAAAGAAGTAGATTTATACGCCTGCTTGGAATATTCATATCCCTCTCCATTACGAAAAAGTTTATATGCTTTTTTTGCATTTTTTTGGCATATCTCAAGATTATTAGAGCTAAATGCTGTCTTAGCATACTTGCATCCTTTGTGAGCTTCCTTTGGATGTTCAAGTAGAAGATGCTGAGAATATCCACTAGAACTCAACCCAAACATTAAGACTAAAGTTATTATTACTATTTTCATTTTATTTACACATTCTTCCTTAATAATTAAATTATAAGAGATTTTCTATCAATAATCTTTACGAATACAGTTATTAAAAATATATTCTGCCCTTTTATAAGGGTCAGCAAATCGATCACGTAAGTCTTTTGATCTAATTTCAAGGCTAACATCTAAATTTGATTTACAAACTTTTGAGAAAAAATCTTTATTTGCCTCTCCTTTTCCAAGGCAGCATCTATCATCAATTGCAGCTAAAATATAATCATCTCCTGTTAATTTCTTAGATGATTGCCAAAAATCACAACCCTGTACATAAGGAAAAATAGGGTTATCAAGATCTGGAATTTCTTCATTCGATCGATTTAAGTGCATTAAATCTATAAGTATTCCTGAGGCAGGGTGGTTAATTGCATTAATGAATCTTAATGCATGTTTTAGTGATTTAATGTTGGTAAATTCTCCAAATTCTAAACATAATCTAATATCACTACCTGCATATTCACACATCTTATAAAATTGATTTAAAGATTTTTCATAATCTTTATGCCTATTAACAACTAGTATATTTTTTGCGGATAATTCAAGGCCTACATCAATAATTAATTTATGCTTATCATTTAATTGGGCATCATTTTCTAGCCAAGTTACTTCAACATCTATCAGTACGATACCAGTTTCTTTTAATGAAACTTTAGTTTTTTTTAAGGCATTATTATTCCATGTTGTAGATGAGTCCACCCACATTCCTGACGATAAAAATCCTCCTTTTTTTGCTATTAATGGTATTTCCCATGGCATAACATCTGGTACACAACCTGCAGCTAAAGCCCAAAGTGGCGCTTTCATTATTATTCTCCAGTTTAATTAATTTAAAATTTATTATAAATTTAACACTAATTTTTGTTTTAACAATCTTAAGTTGTTTAAAAAAATTATCTAACATGCAAAGATAGCTACTCTTTAATTAGTAAGGGGAAAGATATGAGTTTAAACTTTAACGAAGGCAATTCTCTAATTACTTATATTTTGCAAATGAATGTAAAAGATAATTTAGATGAGAAATGGATAAATAGATCAGTGAAATATACTTACGATCTTAAAGAGAAAAAAACAATCAGATTTGAATGGTTTTTGTCTGAAGATAAATCTAAAGCAACTTTGGTAGAAATATTCAGCGATAGTGATGGAGCAAAAACAAGGGCCGAGAACTTAATTGCAAGTCCTATTATGGAAGAATGGCAAGATAGATTTGAGGTAACAAATTTTCATGTATTTGGTAATATCAATCAAGAAACTAAAGAAGTCTTAAAAGGTTTTAATGCAACTTTTCATAATTTTGAGTCTGGTTTTTTAAAATAAAGTTGTAGGGACCTATGAAGAAAGTAATCCTTTTATTAATTTTGCTCTTTTCGTTTGAAGCGGAATCCAGTACAAATCTTATAATTAAGAACATCACTATTATAGACGCGAAAAATCCTATTCGACTTAATCAAGTGATTTTAATAGAACAAGGTATTATAAAAAGGATTTCTAATAAAGAAATCTACAAAAATGAAACTGTTAACAAAGTAATTGATGGAACTGGTAAGTATTTAATTCCAGGATTATGGGATGCGCATGTACATCTTACATTCGTTCCGGAAATTAATCATAAAACCTATTTTGATTTATTTTTGAAGAATGGAATAACAAGTATCCGTGATACTGGTGCTATTATTAAAAAATTAAACCCAATAATTGATTATATTGAGAAGAATCCCAATAAAGCCCCTAGACTATTCTACGCAGGGCCATTGATTGACGGAAAGCATAATGTTTATAAAGGTGAAATTGATGGATATCCAGAACTTTCAATAAGTCTTGATGAATCTACAAATACAGAAAATTTAGTAAGTAGCCTTATAGAAGAAGGAGTTACTTTTTTAAAATCCTATGAAATGCTTACTAAAAGTTCATACCTTAAATTATTGGATACTGCCAAAAAAAATAATCTAAGAGTTACTGGTCATATTCCATTAAGCATTGACTTAGAGGAGGCTATAGAGGCAGGGCTTGGCGGTATGCAGCATTTAAGAAATATGGAAATTGCTTGCGCAAAAGATGCGCCAGAATTACTTAAAAAAAGAAGAGAAATATTAAAAAATAAAAATAATCTGGCGGGCTCTATTTTAAGATCTGAAATACACTCATCACAAAGAAATTATGCTATCGATAACTATGATGCAGAAAAATGTCTTAAGATAATAAAAAAAATATCAGAATACGGCGTATTTCAGACTCCAACTCTTGTTATTAATACCTTTAATTCAAGAAGATTATATTCTGATCCAAAGTGGCGTATGACATATGAACATTTTCCTAAAGAAGTAAGAGATATTTGGATTAAGGAATCTGAGAATTTAGAAAATATTAAGAAAACAGAAAAGCCTAAGAAGTTTGAACAATGGAGTCTTGATCTAGTCAAGACCATGAATCAAAATGGAGTTAAGATAATTGCAGGTACTGATACGCCTTTAGGTTACTTAACTCCTGGCTTTAGTCTTCATAAAGAGCTCCAATTACTTTCAGAAGCAGGTATGACGCCAAGAGAAGTATTGCGTTCAGCAACTGTTACTCCTGCTGAATTTTTTGATATTGAGGATAAACTAGGAACAATAGAAGAAGGAAAATTTGCTGATTTAGTAATTTTGAAAAGCAATCCCTTAGAATCTGTTAAGAACATGCAGGATATTGATTTTGTTATTGCAAAAGGTAAAATTCAATTCTAATTATTGCAATTAATAATAGTGAGGAAAAAAATGAAGACTTTTTTATGGCTTATAATTTCACTTATTCGAATATTGTTAATTTATGGGTTTGGTTTTTTTATTTGTTTGATTTTTCCTTTATATGTCGCAAGTGAATATTTTAAACCAATACTTGATGTGTCTTACGGAAATGATTTAGTAGGAACAGGGTCTTCAAATTTTATGGTTTTTGTTCTATCGATGGTATGTTCTTATATAGTAACATTTCCTGCTTATTATCTATTTTTTCGAATTAATAGTAGTTATCTACAACCAAAGTATAATAAAATAGTAGATAAAATATATAAATTTTAATGGGCAATTTTATTTTTTTATGTTTAGAAATATATTAAAATCCTTATTTCCAATGTGTGTATTAATTCTTTTTTTGGTATTATTATATTATATGGGTATCTTTTAAGACAATACATTTATGCTAATATAAATTTTGCTTTAGATAGGAGAAAAAATGAGAAAACTACTAATCGGAATATTGCTATCTTTTATAATTTTTGTTGGATCAGAAGCGCATAATCTAGAGGAATCTATAAGTAGTGACCATAGATCAACAGAAAATAAAGCAAGAGATATTTATCGAAATCCACTTGAAACATTAAATTTTTTTAGAATAACACCAGAAATGACATTGGTTGAGCTTTCACCAGGAGGAGGTTGGTATACTGAAATATTAGCAATGTTTATGTATGATTATGGGGATCTCATTGCTACTCCATATAATCCATCATTAGGTGGGTATGCTGAAAGATCTTTTAATAATTTTAAAGCTAAACTTGAGGGTGATGAAATTTACAAGAAGGTGAAGATATCTTATCTTTTTGAAAAAATTGCGGAAGATAATTCAGTAGATGCTGTTGTAACATTTCGAAATTTACATAATTGGCTCAAAGATGAAGCAAAAAATGCTAATTTAATTTTTAAACAATCTTATGCTGCCTTAAAACCTGGGGGCCTATTTGGTATAGTTGAGCATAGAGCTGACCCTGGAACATCTTTATTAGATATGTATAGTAGCGGTTATGTTACTGAGGAGCTTACAATAAGATTAGCAAGTAAAGCGGGCTTTAAACTTATTGATAAATCAGAAATAAATAAGAACAGCAAGGATATTAAAGATTATCCTAAGGGAGTGTGGACCTTGCCTCCGACATATAGATTAAAGGATTTAGATAGGGATAAATATGAGAATATTGGTGAAAGTGACAGAATGACTCTTCTTTTTCAGAAACCTTTCTAGGTCTATGATTAAAAATTTATTAATTTATATATTGATGCTAATTTTAGTTTTAGCATTTATTTTAAAGAGGGCAAATTTATGAGAAAGTTTTTTTTATTTTTAATATTGAGTTTTACTATGACAATGAACTTTAACGCATATGCACAAGATTTAGCTATCGAAGATAGATTTAAAATTATTGATAACATGAATAAATACGCAATAGGGATCGATACAAAAGATTACAAATTATTTAGGTCAATCTTTTCAGATGATGTTATTGTTAAGATTATATATGACCCTAATTGGCGAGGAGGCGGAGAGGTAAAATTACTAGGATTAAACAATTGGGTTGATTATGTTGAAACTGCAATCAGTAAATATAGAAGTACTCAACATATGCTCGGTAACCCAATGATTGTTTTTGATGGAAATATAGCAATAGTAAGAACTGATTTACAAGCAACACACTATTATAAGGACAATCCAGACACATCAACTACTCTTTGGGGATACTATGAAACTCACATGGAGAAGGAAAATAACTGGAATATTATTAAACACACATTAACAAGCTATGGATCAGATTAACTAACATTATTTTAATGTCTAAAAAAAATACAAATAAAGCAAGGCCTATAAGACAAAAACAAGGAACTTATGAAAGAGTAATTGAAAATAAGAAAAAGTATAATCGTAAGAAAATTAAAAATAAGATATGAGTTTAATTAAATTTAGGAGAGAAAATGAATTTATTAAATATGGCTAAAGATTTAAAAGGTATGGAAAAAATGATGAAACCTGCCTTAGAAAAATTTATGAAGGAATCAGGTTTTGTAAAAAAAGAGGAGCTTGCAGAGCTTGAGAATAGAGTAAAAGAATTAGAAGAAAAGATTAGCAATAACTATTAAATTTATATTTTTTTCAGTATTCCGCTATATGTAGCGATATTACCTTCACTATTATAAATTTTACCTTTTATAAATAATAAAGTTTGTGAAGCCTTAGTAACTTCTCCATCAGAATAAACTAAACCTTTTTTGTAAGATGCCTTTAAGAATTCAGTAGAGCAACTTATTGTCACATAATTATTTTTACCCGTATATTCGTGTGCAACAACAAATAAAGAATAATCAGCGAAACTCATTATCATCCCACCATGCAATGATTTTATTGAATTCATATGATGATCTTTAAATTCAAAAGCCGCGATAAGATTTTCATTATCTTTCTTGTAAAAGAAGGGCCCTACATAATCTTCAAAAGGCTCAGTTACATGCCAAGTATTAAAATCTTTTAGTGTATTATCATTTTCCATTAATGCTTTTATAAGTTAAATTTACATATTAGTAATATTTATTTATCATATCTTTATTATTTAGGAGCTAAATTACTATGACAGACGAAAATCAATTATCACCTGTTGAAATTAAAAAGCTTAGGGAATTAATAGATGTCGAGGAAATTAAAAAACTTAGACTGAAATATTCTTATTGCATGGACGCAAGAGAGTTGGATCAATTAATGGAAATATTTGCTGATGGAGCTGTTTGTGGCTATGGGCCATATGGTGATTGGGTTGGGAAAGATATAATTTATAATAATTATAAAGAAACGTTTAAAGACACTCTTGAAACGCCATTTGTCAGTATGCATGTTAATACAAATCATCTTGTAGAGATTACTGGGCAAGATACAGCCAAGGGTAGGGTTTATTTAATAGATATTATCACTAAAAATATGGATGGTACTGATTTGGAGGATGGGCAAAGTAATATTCTTTGGCTTGCGTTATATGATGAAGAGTATGTTAAGGTTGATGGCGAATGGAAAGTTAAAGTTATGAATTTACACTTCTTCTGGCCTGAAAGACATGTCCCAAAGGAGTTTATTGCAAAATTTTTATAAGGATTTAATAAAGTATGTCACTTTCTAGATATTTTTTAATTTTAATATCCCTATCTTTTTTTCAATCAAGTGCATTTGCTTATATAACCGTTTTAGGTAAAGGAGATGCTTCATTATGTTACCAAGCCGCAAAGTTTGGGTATAGCAATAGGAGCTCTTTGCAACATTGTTTTTCAGCTATTGATGATGTCACTATTACTAAAAGAAACCTCTTTGCTACTTATGTTAATGTAGGAATTATTTATAATAATTCAAAAAAACCTGATGAAGCGATTAAATTTTTAAATAAAGGATTAGAAAATGATCTAACTAAATCAGAATCTCTGTTAAGTCTTGGAAATAGCTCTTACCTAAAGAGAAATTATAAAAAAGCTTTAGAATATTATGATAAATCAGCTGAAGAGGGCCTTAAAGAAATTTCTGCAGTATATTTCAATAAGGGGTTGGTTTATGAGAGGTTAAATAATATTGATCTAGCTGTAGAATATTATAAGAAGGCTTTAAATTTAAAACCTAAATATTCTGAATACTTTGAAAAAAGAGCAAGATTAATGAATGCTAATGATTGGGACAAATAGTTTGATATGATAAAAATTATTATAGGAATATTAATAGGAACTCTTATATCTTTTTATTTTCATGACGACTTAATTAATCTTTTTAACAATATTGATGAAATATTAGAATTCATAACTTAATTTAAATCCGTATATTGAGTTTTTCTTGTCTGTACCTAATGGAGGCGATGAATCATGAGCATACTCATAGTTAATATTAATGAAGAAATTTTTTAACGCTTTAACTTTCAGACCTAATCTCAGCAAGGATCTTATTTCAGAAAAATCATCTATATCTGGTTGAAAATAAATTAGGGAATTTAGTGATGTATTTTCTGATATTTTAAGTAAATAATTAAGATAAGTATTTAATCTTGTTGTATTTCGTTCATTTAAGTTAATTCTCTTCTCATTTTCATCAAAAAGCCCAATTCCTAACCTTAAATCCTTTAATGGGCTAATTCTAATGCCTGCACCGATTAAGTTTCTTTCCTCTATTTTTTCTAGTGGCTTCTCATTAGATTGTATAAATAATTCAACAGCTAATAATGTTGTTAATTTTCTAGCAAATCTTATATGAATAAAGGTATTATCTTCATTAATACTTTGATCCTTTTCTCTTCTTGAATAATTAAATATCAAAAATCGATTCCAATTTTCGCTATTTAAATCAATTCTCGCGCCTAAAGAATAATTAGTTCTATCGACTGTACCGCTTGAGCCATCAAATCCTAAATTTATTGAGGTTTTTATCCCAATGAGGTCTTCTTTTCTTGATGTTTCTATATCAACAATTTGGCTAAAGATTGAATAATTGAAGAAAATAATAGTTAGAATTGAAATAATTTTAATCTTTGCTAGCATTATTTAATATGCTCTTTAATATTAATATCTCTTTGTGGGAAAGGTATTTCAATACCGCTTTCTTCAAACTTATTCCAGATGTCAAACATGACTTCACTTTGCGGACCATAGCGTCCTTCATCGACATCACCTATCCAAAAATGCAATAAGAAATTAACTGAACTATCTGCAAATTCTCTTAGAAAGCATGCTGGTTCTGGGCTCTTCAAAGTTCTAGGATGATCTCTTGCTGAGCTTAAAATAATTTCTTTAACTTGGTTTAAGTCTGAAGAATAGGATACCCCAATAATGATTTCAATTCTGGAATTATTATCTGAGTGAGTATAATTTATAACTTTACTTGTTATAAGGTCTTCATTCGGAACCATTACTTCCTTTCCATCAAATGTTCGAATTCTTGAGTTTCTTTGTCCTGTATTTTCAAGATAACCTAATGTTCCGTCATCTAATTCTATAAGATCTTCGTTTTCAATGGTTCTATCGAAAAGCAAAATTATACCACTTACATAATTTGATATGATTTTTTGTAAGCCAAAACCAATACCAACTACTAAGGCTGAAGTAAGGAACGCAAGACTGGATAAATCTACGCCTAATATATTTAATCCTATTACAACGGAAAGAATGAATAGAATAATTTTTGAAATTAAACTTATTCTGTTAACTGTATTAGAGTTAAATATTGTAAGTTTACTTATTCCTCTCTCGACAAGGTCAATAACAATTCCTGTAAAAGAAAAGAAAATAGTTATAAAGAAAATCCAATAAAACCCATCATAAAGTGAATAGCTATTTTTTCCTAATTTAAGAGATAGACTTTCAGATGATAGCGAATTCTTAATTGGTTGAAGAATTTCTATATTCTCAAAGGAAAATAAAATCAGTGAAGATATTAAAATTAAAATAAAAGCCAAAAATGATTTTGGTGCAAAAAAAGATACTGCAATTTTTTTAAGAAAACTCTTCATTTAAAATTCATTATCAGATTCGCTGACTTTATTTACTAATTTTATGATATTATTTTAAAAAATATATTCACTATTAAGTAATTTTTTTGTTTAATATTTGTAATATTTAAATTGGAGAGAATTATGGAGAACACTGATATTATAATTACAGCTACATTTGATGTAGAACCGGATAAGGTTGATTCGTTAATGAAAGACTGTAAGCCACTTATTGACGGGGCTTTAGAAGAAGAGGGATGTCAAGATTATAGCTGGACTTTAGATCCATATGTTCCAGGAAGAATTTGGGTTATGGAAAGATGGGAAAGTGAAGAATCTTTAAAAAAACACTTTGAAGATGAATGGTATAAGAATATGGGCGCAACTTTAAATGAAGTAGGTCTCTTAAATGCTTTTTCAGCTAAATATGAAATAAACAGACAAGAGCCAGTTTATGATGATACCGGAACGCCAAGGGCAGATTTTTTTAGTTAAAGGGAGATTACAATGAGTGATGATTATGAAATTCGTCAATTAGTCGAAAAGTATGCTGATGCTGTATGTCGGAGAGATAAAGATGACTGGTCTTCAACATGGTGTGAAGATGCTTTATGGAATTTAGGCAGCATACCACCGGTAAACGGAAAAGATTCTATTGTTGAATTATGGGTGAATGCTATGTCTGGTTTTCCTTATGTAGCTCAATTAGTTCAAAATGGAACTACAGATGTCAACGGTGATAAGGCTTCAGGAAGATGGTATATAGTTGAACATATCCAAACTAATGATAAAGATGATCAGGGAAATGTGATAGGTTTTTTTAATATAGGAGTCTATCAAGATAAATATATTAAAGAAGACGGAAAGTGGCTTTTTAAGGAAAGACATTACACCGTTCTTTATAATGATAACGGTACAGGAAATATGACAGGAACTTCGAACCCTTATCCAGAATTAATCTAATTAAGAGAAATTAATGGGAAAATTATCTTTTACTGGAATAGGTGTATCCGATCTAAATAAATCTTCTACTTTTTATCAAGAAAGTTTGAACTTAGAGGAAAAGGGAAGATATGAAAATGTTGAAATTGATCTTTCTAGCGGAAGCAAATTTTATATAGACGAAATTGTTTTAGGGGAAAAGAATAGTGAAGAAAATCTATTAATCTTAATGAATTGGCCTAAAGAAGAAAGAGATTATAATGGTTTGAATTCTAAGATAGTTTTTTCTGTAGAAGATGCAGAAAAAACAATTGAGTTAATTCGTTCAAATGGAGGAATAATTGATAGGGAAGCGCTGCCGCACTATACAATAGAGGGGGGTTTAGTCGCTTTGGCTCGTGATTTTGATGATAATGTTGTTGAAATTATACAATGGGCAAGTAATTAGAATTCTGCAAAATCCTTACCGAAAGGTATTATTTTTTTATTATAATCTGGATTAAGATTATAAGTTAAAGATCTGAGATAATTAGATAATTCATCATTTGATATATCGTTATCTAGTGTTTCATAAGCTATTGGATCTCCAATGATTAAAGGAACTGAACTATCTATTCTTCTCCGAACCTCGTGAAATAGTAATGCTGACCTTAATGTCGTGCTTATATGACTTGCTAGATGAAATAAACGGCTATTTTGTCCATGAAAATATATCGGTAATATAGTTGGCTTACTTCGTTTAATTAATCTTGCTGTAAAGTTTCTCCACTTTGGATCGTATGCCTCTTTAGTGAATGGTGTATTTGTGGTTGAAACTGTTCCTCCAGGAAAAATAACGATTGTTCCACCTTCTGCCAAAAAATTTCTTGCTGTTTTTCTTGTTTCTATATTTGTTTTAAGAGCTTCTTTTGTTCCTGAGAAGTCAACCGGAAGTAAATATCCTTTAGTTTCAGGTGCTCGCAATAACAAAGAATGTGTAAGTACTTTAAATTCTTTCCTTATTTTTTTGGATAACCAGCAAATAACCAGACCATCAAGTACTCCAAAAGGATGATTTGCCAAAATGATTAAAGGTCCTTCTTTAGGTACATTATTTATTTTACTTTGATCAAAATTTATATCTAATTTAAGTTTATCAACGCATCCATCCCAAAAATTGTCCCATTTTTCTGAGTTAATTTGATAATCCCTATAAAGCTTATAAAGCTTTGGCTGCCCTGAAAAATACTCAATAGACCTTATAAAGGCTTTTCTTGAGAAAGAATCCTCAGGATTTGCATAGCTAAAATATTTTGTATCTAAATATTCCATTTACTCTTCTTTATTTTTTTCCCCTACATTCGGCATATGTTTTAAATAATCTTCTTCTGAGATTTTCTTAAGTGTATATTTAGTTGTTGTTGCCGGAGCAAACAAGCGTTTATTTTTTTTCTTTAACAGCGGAGCCAGAATCATACCTGCAATGAATCCTCCAATATGTGCAGAATATGCAACTCCTGAAGTTCCTTGGTCTAAAACATTTATTAACTGGAGGAACATCCAAATTCCAAGAACAATAAACGCTGGAACTGTTATTAGCCGTACAATAAAGATTATCCACATAAAGACCCAAATTTTTGCTCTGGGGTACAATATCAAGTATGCGCCTAAAATTCCTGCAATAGCTCCACTTGCACCTATCATTGGTGTAGAGCTATTTGGATCATATATTATTTGAGAAAAAACAGCCGCAGCCCCGCATATTATATAAAATAAAATAAATCTTATTTTGCCAAAACTATCTTCAATATTGTCTCCAAATATCCAAAGATAAACCATATTACCAGCTAAGTGAGTTAAATTTCCATGGACAAACATAGAGCTAACTATCGTAAACCATTGATTATTTGTATCATTAATAAGTTTAAGAGGTGTAATTCCAAAATATTTAACAAAGTTATTAAAATCAAAAATACTTAAATTTAATTGATATAAAAATATTAACGAACAAATTGATATAAGAATCCAAGATATGATTGGCTTTGTACTTGTTGGGTTATCATCTTTGAAAGGAAAAAAGAACATTAAATCAATACCTTATATTATTAAAGTTACAGTTACATATAGATACAAGAGTTGATTTCAAATATATAACAAAATAAGTCATTTTATCCATTCAAAATTATATAATTGTTATGACAAAAAAGATTACATCAATAATTTTAGCTGCGGGTAAAAGTACTAGAATGAATTCTATTTTACCTAAGCCATTACAGCCTATTGCTGGTAAAGCAATTATTTCACATATTATTGATAATCTTTATGACTGTTCAATTAACGATATAATTGTAGTTATAAACAATGATAATGATATCTTAAAAGACTATCTCTCAATTAATTATCCAGAGATTGATACGGTGGTTCAGCAAAATCAAAAAGGAACAGGTGATGCTGTTAAAGTTGTTTTTAATGAAAAAGATTTATCTAATAGTGATGGAGTAATTGTATTTTTCGGAGATACGCCACTTTTAAAGAAATCAACAATTAATCATTTAATTAAAGCTTCAACTGAAAATGATTTATCTATATTGGCATTTAAAGCCGATAATCCTAAAGGTTATGGACGAGTTATTGTTAAAGATGGAAAACTAGAATCTATTGTTGAGGAAGCAAGTATAAATGAAGAAAATAAGGATATAAACTTATGCAATAGTGGTGTAATGGCACTAAGAAACAATAATCTAAAAAATTCCCTGAATGAACTTAAAGATAGTAATCCAAAAAAAGAATTTATCTTATCTGATATGGTTGAAATTATTAATTCAAATAATGGTAAAACGGATTTTATTGAGTGCGATCAGTTTGAAGCATTTGGCGTTGATACTAAAAAAGGATTAGCTAAAGCTGAAAAAGAATTCCAAAAAATATTAAGAGATAAGTTTATGTCTCAGGGTGTAACAATTCTTGATCCTGATACAGTTTTTTTTCATCATGATACAAAAATAGAAGAGAATGTTGAAATTCAGAACAATGTTTATTTTGGTAAAAATGTATCAATTAAAAATGGAGTAGTAATAAGATCTTTTTCTTACATAGAAGATTCAACTATCCATAAAAATGCCACAATTGGACCATTTTCTAGACTTAGAGGCAATGTAACTGTTGGACCTGAAAGCAAAGTAGGGAATTTTGTGGAAATAAAAAATTCAAAATTAGACAGTGAAGTTAAAGCCAGTCACTTATCTTACATAGGCGATGCTTCAATTGGTGAAAATTCGAATATTGGCGCAGGAACTATAACTTGTAATTTTGATGGGAAAAATAAAAATGAAACACATATAGGAAAAGATTCTTTTATTGGATCAAATTCTTCATTAGTTGCGCCAATATCTATTGGAGACCATGCTCATGTAGGCGCTGGATCAGTTGTCACAAAAGATGTTGAAGAAGGTAATTTAGTTTTAACAAGAGCCCCTCTTAAAACTGTTTCTAATTGGGCAAAAAAATTTTTAGGAAGTGATAGGTGATATTATGTGTGGAATTTTTGGTATAGTTGGGGTTAATGATAATATTCAAAATAAGATTTTTGACGGATTAAAAAGACTTGAGTACAGAGGTTATGACTCCTCAGGAATAGCAATAATGGATGGACGAACAATTAACTGTATTAAATCCGAGGGTAATCTAGATCAACTTCATAAGAAGCTAGCTAATAATGATCTAATTGGAAGTGTTGGAATTGGTCATACTAGATGGGCAACACACGGCATTCCTAATGAAATTAATGCGCATCCTCATATTACCGATGAAGTTGCAATTGTTCACAATGGAATTATTGAAAATTATTCTTCTCTTAAAAATCAAATTATAGAAAGTGGAATTCAATTTAAGAGTGAGACTGATACTGAGGCATTATCTCACTTAATTACTTTGTATTTAAAATCAGGATTATCAAGTTATGATGCTATTAGGGCTACTATAGAAGATATAAAAGGATCTTTCGCTCTTGCGATCATAGTGAAATCTGATCCAGGAAAACTATATGCAGTAAGAAAAGGTAGTCCACTTGCAATAGGATCGACCGATAATGAAAATTATATTGGGTCTGATGCTTATTCATTAGGAAATTATGTAAATGAAGTTACTTACTTAAAGGATGGTGATATAGCGGTTCTTTATAATGATTCTTTTGAAATATTTGATAGTTCCAATGCATCTGTGAATAGAAAATCTCAAAGTATTGATAAAACTGTTTCTCTTGCTGAAAAAGGATCTTTTAAACATTTTATGTCGAAAGAAATTCACGAACAGCCTAATGTTATACTCGAGTCAATTAATCATTATATTAACAATAATGATTTAACTGTAGATATTCCAAAACTACCTTTTAGTATTGCAAATTTAAGTAACATTACTTTAGTTGCGTGTGGTAGTTCTTATTATGCGGGTCTAGTTGCGAGAGAATGGTTTGAGAAATTTGCAAGAATAAAGGTTGATGTAGAAATAGCATCCGAATTTCGTTATAGAGAAATCCCAATGGATTCTAACGGTTTGACAGTTTTTATATCGCAATCAGGTGAAACTGCAGATACACTTGCAGCCTTAAAGCACTGTAAAAATCAAAATCAAAAAACTATCTCCGTTGTGAATGTTCCTGAATCATCAATGTGCAGAAATTCTGATACATCTTTAAAAATATTTGCTGGTCCTGAAATTGGTGTTGCATCTACAAAAGCATTTACTTGCCAGCTAATAGTTCTTGCATGTTTAGCAATTCATATTGGAAGAGAAAATGGTTATTTATCTTATCAAGATGAGAATAAATTTGTTCAATCATTAACTGAAATCCCAAGATTAATTTCTAATATTCTTAATAAAGAAGATGAGATTGCAAATATTGTTAAGGAATTATACCCAATAAAAAACGCACTGTATTTAGGAAGAGGACAAATGTATCCAATTGCTTTAGAAGGTGCTTTAAAGCTTAAAGAGATATCCTACATACATGCTGAAGGTTATCCTGCTGGTGAAATGAAACATGGCCCTATAGCATTATTGGAGAAAGGACTTCCAGTTATAATGAGTGCTCCTTCCTTTAATCTTTTTGATAAAACTGCTTCAAATCTTTATGAGGTAATTGCAAGAGACGGAAATGTACTTCTTATTACTGATCAAAAAGGTATTGACTATCTAGGTGATACCTCGAGTAAAATCAAAAAATTTATCGTAGATGAGTCAGATGTCATAACTGCACCTTTTATTTATACAATCCCTTTTCAATTATTTGCCTATCATACTGCATTGCTTAAAGGTACAGATGTTGACCAACCAAGAAATTTAGCCAAATCAGTGACTGTGGAATAGTTTATTATTCGTATTAAGCGGCAGTAAAAAATGACAAAAAACG
>CAZLAN010000018.1:0-15593 GCA_964557485.1 uncultured Rhodobiaceae bacterium
CCTAAAGATCCAAATCCTTGTGCGACTGTATCTGACTGCACATCACCATCATAGTTCTTACAAGCCCAAATAAATGCTCCTGACCACTTTAAGGCACAAGCAACCATGTCATCAATTAATCTGTGTTCATATTCAAGTTTTTCTTTATATTCTTTTTCGTAAATTTCTTGGAAAAGATCCTTAAATCTTCCATCGTATTTTTTTAGAATGGTATTTTTAGTTGATAGATAAACTGGCCAACCTCTATTAATGCCATAATTAAAACAAGCCCGTGCAAAATCTTTAATTGATTCATCATGATTAAACATTCCCATGGCAATACCGCTTGTTTCAAAGTCATAAATATCTTTTTCAATTTCTTCTGAACCATCTTCTGAAGTCCATTTCATAGATAACTTACCTTTGCCAGGCACAACAAAATCTGTCGCCCTATATTGGTCTCCAAATGCATGCCTGCCAATAACTATTGGCTGTGTCCAACCAGGAACTAACCTTGGAATATTTTGACATATAATAGGTTCTCTAAAAACTGTTCCACCCAGGATATTTCTTATAGTTCCATTAGGGGATTTCCACATTTCTTTAAGGTTAAACTCTTCAACTCTATCTTCATCAGGAGTTATTGTTGCGCATTTTACACCAACCCCATATTTTTGGATCGCCTCAGCAGCATCAATTGTTACTTGGTCATTGGTATTATCGCGATATTCAACACTTAAGTCATAATAATGAAGATCAATATCCAAATAAGGTAAAATAAGCTTAGTTTTTATATGCTCCCATATAATTCTTGTCATTTCATCCCCATCTATTTCAACGACAGGATTATTTACTTTAATTTTAGACATAATTATTCCAATTTGATTCCCTCATATATTGAATATCATATGGAGCATATATTTCAACATTATGTTAGAGGTATATATATGGATAACTCGAAAAATGCAAAAAATTGATAAAAGCAAAATAAAAATTATTTTAGTAGAGCCTCAACTAAGTGAAAATATTGGGACTACTGCAAGAGCAATGTTAAATTTTAACTTTGATAATTTATATCTTGTTTCACCAAAACAGAACCATCTTTCGTTAAGATCATTAAAGGCCTCTGCCGGTGCAGATCAAGTTTTAAGTAAAGCTAGGATATTTGATAATTTAGAGGATGCTTTAATAGAAATTTCTTATGTTTTTGCCTGCACTGTTAGAAATAGGGATATGATAAAATCTGCTTGTGGACCTGAAGAATTATCTAATATTATTAATACTATAGATAATAAATCTAATGTTGGCATCCTATTTGGGCGTGAAAAATCAGGCCTGACTAATGAACATGTTTCTTATGCGGACAAAATAATCCAGATTCCTACAAATTCGAAATTTTCCTCCTTAAATTTAGCTCAAGCAGTTGTTATTATTGCCTCAGAAATTAATAGAATTAATAAAAATTATAGAAATAATGAAATGTTTATGAGTGATTCAATGCCTGCTAAAAAAGGTGAAATTATAGGTTTTTTAAATCACTTAGAAAGAGCCCTTGATGTATCGGGTTTTTTGAGGCCAAAAGAGAAAAAATCAACTATGATGATTAATATAAGGAATATATTTTCTAGAATAAAACTAACTAATCAAGATGTGCAAACTTTAAGAGGAATTATTACAGCTCTTTTAAGGTGGCCAAATGGTTATAAAGATAAGAAAATATTAGAGAAAACTAAACTCATTGCTGATGGCAAAATGAAAAACAAAAAACAAACAAATTGACTTATTTAACTAAGAAATGTACTAAGCCGTGTAGTTATTTTTACAAGGTTTATGAATGACAAAAAGATTAAGAGCAAAATATAAGATTGACCGTAGAATGGGTGAAAATATTTGGGGAAGACCTAAAAGCCCAGTAAATCTTAGATCTTACGGACCTGGCCAGCACGGCCAAATGAGAAAAGCTAAGTTATCTGATTTTGGGTTGCAAATGCGCGCTAAACAAAAACTTAAAGGATATTATGGAAATATCAATGAAAGACAATTTAAGAATATTTTTAAAGAAGCCGTAAGAATTAAAGGTGATACATCGGAAAATATTATAGGTCTTTTAGAAAGAAGGCTAGATGCAGTTGTTTACAGAGCAAAATTTGTTCCTACAGTTTTTTCTGCAAGGCAATTTATTAGTCATGGTCATGTTAAGGTTAATGGAAGAAGAGTGAACATCCCTTCATACAGATTAAAGGCTGGTGATATTGTTGAGATTAAGGATAAATCTAAAAGTTTAGAACTGGTTTTAAGTGGTCAAGAATCTTCAGAAAGGGATATTCCTGACTATATTGAATGTGATCAAAAAAAATTAACTGCAAAATTAACAAGAATTCCAACTCTTGATGAAGTGCCTTACCCCGTACAGATGGAGCCTAATTTAGTTGTTGAGTTTTATTCTAGAAACTAACTTTCAATAATTACTTCTTTTAGTTCTTCTTTTAGTTCGCCGTTTTCAAACATCTCTTTAATGATGTCACAACCTCCAATAAATTCACCTTTAAAGTAAAGTTGAGGGATTGTAGGCCAGTTAGAGTACTCTTTTATTCCTTCTCTAATATTTTCATCCTCTAGAACATTTGTTGTAGAAAACGGAGCCTCAAGATATGTCAAAATTTGAACCACTGTATTTGAAAATCCACACTCAGGAAACAAGGGTGTTCCTTTCATAAATAAATGAAGGTCATCTTTAGAAACTTTCTCTTTAATTATTTCTTTTAAATTTTTATCCATAAATATCTATTTAATTAATGTCTTTATTGTTAAAGCGTGTAACTCGTTACCCATTTTCCCATTTAATGCTTCATATACCATTTTATGCTGTTCAATTCTAGAAATACCGGAAAATCTATTTGAAATAATTTTTAAAGAATAGTGATTGTCATCTCCCATAAGATCTATAATTTCAACTTTTGCATCGGGAAAAGCCTTAATAATCATTGTTTCAAGTTCGTCTTTTTTAATAGTCATATTTTATTTAGATAAATACTTCGTAAACCAATTTTCATAAATTTCTTTAATTTCGTCTATTAGTATTTTTTCTTCATTCACTTCTATAATTTTTTCTATTGTATTTCCAACTACATTAAATATTACATTATTCTCGTTCAATACTTTTTTAATTTCGTCTAAATTTTTTTCTTGTGTTGAAATTATATACCTTCCTTGATCTTCTCCAAACAAAAACCTATGAGAATTTTCTTTAGCAGATTCAATTTTGAAGCCGATATTATTTTTTATAGTCATTTCTGTCAGGGCTATTAGGATTCCTCCATCAGAAACATCGTGAGAAGTATCAACTAATGAGCTTTCAATCAAAGCTTTTAACGCTAAACCGTTCTTTTTCTCTTCTTCCAAGTTAACTTTTGGGGGTAAGCCAGTATTAATATTTAATAATTCTGTTGCATATACCGATTGTGATAAATGACCAAGTGTCTTACCAACAATGATTATAATATCGTCTTTTCTTTTAAAATTATGATCAGAAAAGATATTAAGATTATCAATAACTCCTACGCCACCTATTACTGGTGTAGGGTTAATTCCTTTTCCATTTGTTTCATTATAAAGAGATACATTTCCGGATACTACAGGAAAGTCTAAAGCAGTACATGCCATAATCATTCCTTTAACAACTCCTGCAAATTGACCCATTATGTTTTCCTTTTCAGGATTTCCAAAATTCATACAATCGGTAATTGCTATAGGTCTTGATCCAACCGAAATAAGATTTCTCCATGCTTCTGCAACAGCTTGTTTTCCTCCCTCAATAGGATCAGACAGGCAATATCTTGGTGTCGAATCTGAAGTTATTGATAAACCTTTATTTGTGCCGTGAACTCTTATTATTGCTGAATCGCCACCAGGTATTAATATAGTATCAGTCATTACCATATGATCGTATTGTTCCCATACCCACTTTCGACTACATAAATTTGGTGATCCCATTAAATCTTTCAGAATTGAGATAGGGCTTGCATCTATAAGTTTCTCATTGTTTATTTTCTCTTCTAAGTATTTATTTATAGAATATGGCCTTTTATATGATGGCGCCCCTTTTTCAAGAATATCTAATACAATCTCAGCTTTTGTTATATTTTCATGGTTTATAACCAATTTATTTGTGTTTGTAAGTTTACCTATTACTGAAAAATCGAGTTCCCATTTATCAAAAACTTCTTTAGCAATATGTTCTTTTTTGGGCTCAATGATCATGAGCATTCTTTCTTGACTTTCGGAAAGCATAATCTCATATGCAGACATATTTTTTTCTCTACAAGGAACTTTATCTAAATTCAATTCAATGCCAAGCTCACCTTTTCCTGCCATTTCTACTGCAGAAGAAGTTAAACCTGCCGCCCCCATATCTTGTATCGCTATAATAACATCCATCTTCATTAACTCTAAGCAAGCTTCTAGTAATAATTTTTCAGAAAATGGATCTCCAACCTGAACAGTTGGTCTTTTTTCTTCAGAATTTTCATCAAATTCTGCAGAAGCCATAGTAGCGCCATGAATGCCATCTCTTCCTGTTTTAGACCCAACATATACAACTGAATTACCGACACCCGATGCTTTGGAATAAAAAATCTTATCTGTTTTAGCAATTCCAACACACATTGCATTAACTAGGATATTATCATTATAGGAAGAATTAAATTCAACCTCCCCGCCTACAGTTGGAACTCCCATACAATTTCCGTAACCACCAATTCCTGAAACCACACCTGTGAGAAGGTGTTTAGTTTTTTCATGAAATATATCTCCAAATCTTAGTGAATTTAGAAGGGCTACAGGTCTTGCCCCCATTGTAAATACATCCCTTAATATGCCTCCAACTCCAGTAGCAGCTCCTTGGTAAGGTTCAATAAATGAAGGATGATTATGACTTTCCATTTTAAATATTGCAGCATAACCATCTCCAATATCAATTACACCAGCATTCTCACCAGGGCCTTGAATTACATTATTGTTTTCGGTAGGTAATTGTTTTAACCAAAACTTGGATGACTTATATGAACAGTGTTCTGACCACATAGCTGAAAATATTCCGAGCTCAGTGACGGTAGGTTCTCTATCTAAAGATTTAAGAATAAAATTATATTCTTCTTTATTAATTCCATGTTCTTCAACTAGATCTTCTGAAATTTTTGTCAAAGTATGGACTCCGCGATAGAGTTAAAGAATCTTTCACCGTCATTTAATTGAGATAATTTACATGTTGCTCTTTCTGGGTGAGGCATCATACCAAGAACATTTCCATCTTTGTTTATAATTCCGGCAATATTTTCAATTGATCCATTTGGATTAAATTCTTTTCCAGTTATTCCTTTATCATTGCAATATTTAAAAATTATCTGATCATTGTCTTTAATTTTTTTTAAGGTGTCATTATCAGCAAAGAAATTTCCTTCATTATGAGCAATTGGAATATCAATTACTTCACTTTTTGAGTACATATTAGAAAATTTCGTACTATTATTTTCTACTTTTATACTCACTGTTTTGCATAAGAATGATAAACAATCATTTTTTATAAGTGTACCAGGCAATAGCCCAGTTTCAGTTAGTATCTGAAAACCATTACATACCCCGATAGTAGGCATCCCATTTTTTGCCTTTTGGGTTACATCTAGCATAATTGGACTATTTGCTGCCATTGAGCCGCACCTAAGATAATCACCAAATGAGAAACCTCCAGGAACAACGATGATATCACAATCGGGAACACTTGTTTCCTTATGCCAAATCATTAAAGGCTCAATTCTAGATATTTTTTTTAATGATACAGCTATATCTCTATCACAATTTGATCCTGGAAAAACAATAATGGCCGCTTTCATTTAGTCTTCCTTATTAGCGATTATTTCATAATCTTCTATAATTAGATTTACTAAAAGTTTTTGGCACATTTCATCAACTATCTTTATGGCGTCTTTTTCTTTTTCTTGAAGATCAATCTGTATTAATTTGCCTTGTCTGACTGTTCCAGTTTTATTAAAACCTAATTGTTTTAAAGAGTTTTCTATAGCCTTACCTTGCGGGTCTAAAACTCCTGATTTTGGCATTATTTTTACATTTATTTTCATTTGTTATTCTAATTCTGAAAATCTATTCCTAACCGAGTCGCAACTTCTTTGTAAGCATCAATTAATCCGCCTAAATTTTTTCTAAATCTATCTTTATCTAATTTCTCTAAAGATGCTTTATCCCAAAGCCTACAGGAATCGGGGCTTATCTCATCAGCTAGAATAACATTTTTTTTATTATTCTCTTCAATCCTTCCAAATTCAATTTTAAAATCCACTAACTCAATATTAATGTCTGAAAATAAATCTGATAAAAGATAATTAATCTTTAGACTTTGTTCTTTTATTTTTTTGATTTCATCTTTTTGCGTGAATCCGAGAATATCAAGATGCTCTTCAGAAACAATAGGATCATCCAGTTCATCGTCTTTAAGAGTAAATTCTATTAAAGGTCTTTCCAATTTTAATCCTTCTTTTATACCAAGTCTTTTTGATAAAGTTCCTGTGGCTATATTTCTTATAATTACTTCAATAGGTATTATTTCAACTTTCTTTACGAGTTGTTCACGTTCGTTAATTCTTTCTATAAAATGATTAGAGACACTATTCTCGCTTAAGTACTTAAAAATATACTCACTTATAAAGTTATTAATAATTCCATTATCTGAAATAATTTCGTGCTTCTTTATATTAAAAGCGGTAGCGTCATCTTTAAAATATTGAATAATCTTGTCATTATCTTTATGTGAAAATAATTTTTTTGCTTTGCCTTCATAAATTAAATTTTTATCGTTCATTTTTTCCTTAATTTATTATTAATTATTTATAGTTAATAGATTCTTCAGATAAATGAATTTTTAAAAACTTTATTGCATCATTTATAGATTTACCATTATGTGAGTTAAGTTCTAAATTTACTCCAAAATTTTTGTTAGACTCAAAAAATGGATAACTGCCAATTTTTACATCTGAATGATTTTCAATTGTTTTTTCAATAATATTTGCTATTTCGCCTTCTGGAGCCATAACTTTAAGGCTCATATTAATAGTTTTTTCTTGAGGTTCCATATAATCAACAACTTCATTAAGCATAAATTCCATTATTTTTGGAACTCCAGCAAGAACAAAAACATTATCCAATTTAAAGCCAGGGGCTGCAGAAATTTCATTCTTAATTAATTCTGCACCTGATGGAATTTTTGCCATTCTTTGTCTGATCTTATTAAAATCTGAGTCAATTTTAGTGTAGTAATTATTTAAAATATTATAGGCATCTTTATTAATTTCTATTTCAACCCCAAAAGCATCAGCTATGCTTTCTGATGTTATATCATCGTGGGTTGGTCCAATTCCGCCTGTAGTAATGACATATTTATATTTTTTTCTTAATTCATTTACCGCTGTAATTATTTCAATTTTGTTATCTAAAATTACTCTGCATTCTGAAACTAAGATTCCATATTTGAATAATTTTTTAGAAATATAATTAAAATTTGTATCCTTTGTTCTTCCAGATAAGATTTCGTCACCAATAATTATTATGGCTACATTTTCTGAATTTAAATTAGTCATATTCTTTTTTAACAGGTATGTGTAATCCTAACAATACGAGATACTAGAAGTATCCTAATTTTTAATATATAAGTTTCTAATGGATTACATTGATGAAAAATATGCTTCAGGAAAAATTACAGGCCAAATAAAAATTCATCAAGAAGAAGATTTTGATGGAATGAGAAATGTTGGAAAACTTGCTGCGGAATTACTAGATTTATTTGTTAAAGAGGTTAAGCCAGGAATAACCACAGAAAGTTTAGATCAATTTGCTTATGAATTTATTTTAGACAAGAAGGCTATACCTGCCCCTTTAAATTATAGAGGTTTCAAAAAATCAATTTGCACTTCAGTTAATCATGTCGTTTGTCATGGCATACCTGGCAATAAAGTTCTTAATGAGGGTGATATAGTAAATATTGATGTAACTCTTATTTTGGATGGATGGCATGGTGATTCTTCAAGAATGTATTGTGCCGGCGAACCATCAATTAAGTCTAGAAAATTAATTAATACAACATATGAAAGTTTAATGTCTTCTTTGAGCACAATAAAGCCAGGTCTTTTATTGGGAGATTTAGGTAGTTTCATCCAAGATTTTGCAGAGAAAAGAAATTTTTCTGTAGTGAGAGAATTTTGTGGCCATGGCATAGGAAGAGTATTCCATGATGAGCCAAATATTCTTCACTATGGATCTGCTGGAACGGGTTTAGAAATAAGGGAGGGAATGTTTTTTACTGTTGAGCCAATGATTAATGCTGGAAAACAATATACAAAGATGCTTTCTGATGGTTGGACTGCAGTAACAAGAGATCGAAGCCTATCGGCGCAATTTGAGCATTCAATAGGTGTAACAAAAAATGGAATAGAGATTTTTACTAAATCTCTTAATAATAGCGGTAATCCAATTGATATGTAAAAGTTTTATTTTTACAAAGGAAAGAAATGATACCTAGATATTCTAGAAAAGAAATGACTTCTATTTGGGAAGAAGAAAATAAATTCAACATTTGGGTTAACATTGAAGTTGCAGCGCTAGAGGCAATGGAGAAGTTGAAAATAGTTCCAGAAGGTACATCGGTTCAAGTGAAAGAAAAAGCTAGTTTTGATATAGATAGAATTAATGAAATAGAAAAAGAAATTAAGCATGATGTTTTAGCTTTTCTAACTAATTTATCGGAAAATGTTGGGCCTGAATCAAGATTTATTCATCAAGGCATGACATCGTCTGATGTTCTAGATACATGCTTAAGTCTGCAACTAAAAGAATCCGGCGAATTGTTGATGGATGGATTAGAGAAATTATTAAAAGCATTAAGGGTAAAAGCGTTAGATCATAAATTAACTCTTTGCATGGGTAGGAGTCATGGCATCCATGCTGAGCCGACAACTTTTGGCTTAAAAATGCTTCAGGCATTTGAAGAATTTCAGAGAAATAAAATAAGATTAAGAGATGCCATTGATGAAGTAAGTAGTTGCGCAATTTCAGGCTCTGTCGGGACCTTTGCTAATATTGATCCGTTTGTAGAAGAATATGTTGCTGAAAAATTAGAATTAAATATTGAGCCAGTTTCTTCACAGGTTATTCCAAGAGATAGACATGCGTTTTTCTTTTCAGTATTGGCAATTATTGCGAGTTCTATTGATAGGTTATCAACGGAAATAAGACATTTACAAAGGTCGGAAGTAATGGAAGTTGCTGAATTCTTTTCTAAAAATCAAAAAGGATCTTCGTCAATGCCACATAAGAGAAATCCGATTCTTACTGAAAATCTAAGTGGTTTATCAAGAATAGTAAGAGGTTCAGTTATTCCAGCTTTGGAGAATGTAGTTCTTTGGCATGAAAGAGATATTTCGCATTCTAGTGTAGAAAGAATGATTGCGCCAGATACTACAGTGACTCTAGATTTTGCGTTAGTTAGGATGGCAAATGTAGTTGAGGAACTAATAGTTTACCCAGATAAAATGCAAAAAAATCTTGATAAATTTGGTGGTTTGGTATTTTCACAACGCCTATTATTAGAGCTAACACAAAAAGATGTAAGCCGGGAAGAATCTTACAAGGTTGTTCAAAAAAATGCGATGATTGCATGGGAAAGTTTTGATACTGATGATGCATTAAATTTTGAAGAGTTAATAAAAAAAGATAAATTCGTTACTTCCACTTTATCTCAGAAGGAGATAGAAGATATCTTTGATATGGAATATCACTTAAAAAATATAGATAAAATATTTAAGAGGGTGTTGGACAAATAAAATGCGGACATGGTGGAATTGGTAGACACATCAGACTTAAAATCTGAAGGAGATTATCTCCGTCCCGGTTCGAGTCCGGGTGTCCGCACCAAAATAAATTCTTAATCCTTTAAATCTGACAAGTAATCTATTGCATTAACAAATTTGTATTTTGTACCACAATAAGGGCATATGATTTCCTGTTTACTGCCCATTTCTAGAAAAATATGAGGATGATCATGAGGTTGAGATGCGCCTATGCAAGTAAATTTTGTAAAAGGAAGTTGTACAACTTTTTTTCCATCATCATTTGCTATTTTTGGTAATTCTTTCATATTATTTAAATTTTTGGTAAAGCCAGATGCATTCCTGCATCAGCAATTAATGTTTCTCCAGTTATATGTTCTGATCCTTCAAGGCAGAAAAAAACAGCACTATCAGCAATATCATCCGGTGTACCAGCCTTTTTTAGTGGAGTTGTGTCTTCTTGATCCTTTTTTATTCTTTCGAAAGTTTCTTTACCAAACTTATTTTCAAACCATCCAGTACCTATAAACCCTGGACATACAGTATTAACTCTTATTTCTGGAGCTAAAGCTTTTGCAAGTGATAATGTCATTGTATTTAAAGCCCCTTTAGATGCTGCATAAGCTATTGAAGAACCTATCCCTGTCTTTCCCGCTATAGAAGAAATATTCACTATAGACCCAAATCCATTCTTTTTCATGTAAGGTTCAACAGCTCTTGTCATCTGATAAGGGCCTATTACATTTACCTTATAAATATTGATAAAATCTTGATCACTTAGTTGATCTAACTGCGTATGATTGGCAAATTTTGTTGTTCCAGCATTATTAACCAAAATATCCACTCTTCCAAAATTATCTATAGTTTCTTTGACTAATTTCAGGCAATCTTTATCTTTTGAAATATCAGCCTTTACAATGATTGCTTCAATACTATTTTTTAAGCATTCTTTTTGAGTTTTTATAGCTAGGTCTTTATTGCTTGAGTAATTAATTACAACATTAACTTCTCTTTTAGAAAGTTTTTTTGCTATAGATGCACCTAAGCCCTGAGAAGAACCAGTGATTATTGCTACTTTTTTTTCTTGTTTCATAATTAACCTTTTAATTTTTATAGCAATATAGTTATAAGTTGAAAATATAGTAAATGAAGAATAAATAATTTATAAGTATTTTTTTGATAATATAATAATTTTGTTTGGTGGATAAATGAATAAAAGACTGTACAGCTCAGATTTATGGAATGAAATTATAAGAGAAGTTTCTAATATTAATGATAATGATAAAATTTTAAATAAATTTTATAGAGAGAATATTACAAATTTTGATAATATTGAAGAATGCCTTAGTGTTATTTTAAGTAGAAAACTATCTTCTGAATTTCTTTCATTTAATGACATAAATAATATTGTGAAAGAAGCAGTCTCAAATAAGAAAGTTAAAAAATCTATTGAAGAAGATATTAACGCAACCTTTCTAAAAGACCCAGCATGCAAAAAGTATTATCAGCCTATCTTATTTTATAAGGGCTTTATATCTTTACAGGCTTATAGAGTTGGATATTTTTGGAAAGAAGAAAAGTTAGATTTTTCACTTTATATTCAATCAAGAATTTCAGAATTATATGGTGTAGATATACATCCAAATTCTAAAATTGGGTGCGGGATTATGGTTGATCATGCTAACGGAATTGTTATAGGGGAAACAGCTGAGTTAGGAGATAATTCATCAATATATCACGGTGTAACTTTAGGAGGGGTTGGTTTGGATATAGAAAAAAGACACCCGAAAGTTGGAAAGAATGCTTTATTGTCAGCTAATTCAACTATTCTTGGTGGTATTATTATTGGCGATAATGTGAAAATTGGAGCTGGTTCTGTTGTCTTAAAGAATTTACCAGATAATTGCACTGCTGTTGGAATTCCAGCAAGAGTTATAAAATAATAAAGGTTTAAAGTATGAATAATGATGAAATTTTAATAATTCAAAACTATTTGAGAGATATTTTTGATAACGAAGAAATAACTATAAGAAAAAATTCCGATTTAATTAATAGTACAAACTTTTTTGTCGGGACTGAGTTATTGGGTCATTTAAATAAGGATGACGATATTGATGAGGATGATATATCATACTCTTTAACTATTCCTATTGATTCTCCAATTAATAGTAACGAAGAGTTAGTGGAAAAGATTCAAAGCATATCTAAGATAAAAAAAATTAGAATCTCAAATAGGGGAGCTATAGAAGATTCAAAGGAAATCTCAATTACTAATGGCGAAGATGAGGAAGAGTTCTTGGGTGTTGTTTTCGAAGATAATGATGCTTCATGTACATTTTCAATGTCTATTTTAGATTTTGATCTATAGTGTAATATTATGCCAATATTTCAGTTAAATGATAAAGTGCCTACTCTTCCTACGAAAGGAAATTTTTGGGTTGCTCCAGATGCTAATCTTATCGGGGATATTCATATGCATAAGAATTCTAGTGTTTGGTTTAACGCTACTTTAAGGGGGGACTGTGAAAAAATAGAAATTGGTGAAAACAGCAATATTCAAGACGGAAGTGTTCTGCATACAGATTATGGTTTCCCTTTAATCATTAATAAAGATGTAACAGTAGGTCATCAAGTAATGTTGCATGGATGTGAGATTGGTGAGAATTCATTAATCGGCATTGGTGCGGTTGTTCTTAACGGAGCAAAAATTGGAAAAAATTGTTTAATTGGTTCAAAAACATTAATTAGCGAAGGTAAGGTAATTCCAGATAATTCGATGGTAGTTGGTATTCCTGGAAAAGTTATTAATACGATAGATACCGATTTAGAAAAATTCTTAAAGGCTTCAGCAGATCATTATTGTGATAATTGGAAAAACTTTGATGAAAACTTAAAATTAATTAAATAGGAGAAGAAATGACTTATGAATTTTCAAAATTAGAAAAGAAAGAACATTTATGGATCGTTACATTAAATAGACCAGAAAGAATGAATGCTCTTCATTCACCTGCTCATAATGAATTACATGAGATTTTTAATGACTTCCATAACGATATTGAGGCGTGGGTAGCTATAGTAACGGGAGAAGGAGATAGAGCATTTTCTGCAGGAAATGATTTAAAATATCAAGCTGAAGGCGGAAAAATGGGAAGTGCCCCTTCTGGTTTTGCAGGTCTTACCTCTAGATATGATTTAAATAAACCAATCATCGCTGCAGTAAATGGAGTTGCCATGGGAGGTGGATTTGAAATAGCACTTGCATGTGACTTAATTATAGCATCTGAAAATGCAACTTTTGCTCTTCCCGAACCTAAGGTTGGTTTAGCTGCATTAGCTGGAGGAATGCATAGATTACCAAGACAGATAGGCCTTAAACGCGCAATGGGAATGATGTTAACTGGAAGAGTGGTTAGCGCTGCTGAGGGTAAAAATTTAGGATTTGTAAATGATGTTGCTTCACAAAATGAATTATTACAAAGGGCTGAAGAGTGGGCTAATATGATTATGGAGTGTTCTCCTGTTTCAATAAGAACAACTAAATCAGTTGCCTTAGAGGGTTTAAATTATTCTGGGATTGAAGAAGCTATGTCTCAGAAATATGATTCTGTTAGTGCTTTATTTAAAAGTGAAGATTTTATTGAAGGACCTCTAGCTTTCTCTCAAAAAAGAAAACCTGAATGGAAAGGTAAATAAAGTTAATGGTGAAGTTAGAATTTTTCTTCGACTGTTCATCGCCGTGGACATATTTAGCTTTTTCAAGAATACATTCAATTACCGAGAAGAATAAAATTAAAATTGATTGGAAACCAATTCTTGTTGGAGGAGTTTTCAATGAAGTTAATAATGAAATATATGAGATTAGATCTAATCCCAATCCAGTAAAATTTAAATATTCTAGAAAAGATCTAAAAGATTGGGCAGAGCTTTGTAATATTAAAATTAATTGGCCTTCAATTTTTCCTATAAAAGCAGTCAAAATGATGAGAGCGGCAATTGTCGCTGTTGAAGAAGGTTGCATTGTTCCATATGCTTGGAAATGTTTTCAATCATACTGGGAATATGATAAGGATGTTAATAATGATGATGTTTTAAGAGATATTATCTTATCCTCTGGGATGAATACTGATAAAGTTTTTGATCTTATTAATAGTGAAAAGATAAAAAATCATTTAAAATTTAACACAAGTAATTTAATTGAAAGAGGTGGTTTTGGTTCTCCTACAATATTTATAAATGAAAGTGATATGTATTTTGGGAACGATAGATTAGAGTTAGTTAACTTTAAAATTGAGAAATTAATTAAAGATTTATAAATTTTTTTTGTTGATATACAAAATTTATTATGAAAGATTTATTATTATGAAAGAAGACGAAAAAGAAAACACTTACGAAGAAAGTGAAGAAACTGATTTTTCAAATGAAAATGATGTATCTGAAGAAAAATCTTCAGATGATCAGTTAGCTATTAAGATATTTTCTTATTTTAAAGATTTTATTCTTTGTGTAGTTTTTTTAATCCTTTCTTGGATGTCTTTCTGGGTTGTAGTTGTATTATCCATTCTTTCTTTTGTTGTAAAAGTAGTTGATTCAGGGCAGTTATCTGAATTAAACGAATTTTCAAGAAGATTATCACTTTATATAAAAGAATGCCTTCTTTTTGCTACAGGAAATGATGAAGAAAAACCTTTTCCGTTTAATAAGTTTCCGGAATAATTATATTTTTGTTGGGGTAGGTAGACCTTTATAGACTTCTTCTGGATCAAATAATTTTTCTTGATCTATTTTCTCTAACTTTAGCTTGTTATTAACCTTTTCTTTTAGTGGTATTGATCTATAGAAGCAAGATTTATAACCTACATGACAACTAGCGCCTGATCCTTCAACTTTTACTGACATCCACAAACAATCCTGGTCATCATCAATCATCATCTCAATAATATTTTGTTTTAATCCAGATACCGATCCTTTATGCCAAATTTTTTCTTGAGATCTACTATAATAATAAGCTTCACCAGTTTCGATGGCTTTAGTTAAGGATTCTGCATTCATATACCCCATCATTAAGACATCGCCTGTTTCAGAATCAGTTGTTATGCATGGTATGAGACCATTTTCATCGAATTTGGGGCTTAAGGATCTACCTTCTTCGATCTCTTCAACTGAAGTTCTTTTTTTGAAATTATTTTGATAATTTTCAGGCAAAACTAATCTTATTGTTGTGTCAATTTTATAAAGCGCTCTCTTAATTCAGTATCTTTTGCAAAAGAGCCAGAAAATTTTGTAGTTACGGTAGATACATTTGGTTTATTTACACCTCTTGTAGTCATACATTGATGCTTTGCATCAATCATTACAGCAGTACCATAAGGCTCTAAGGCTTCATCTATAGTATGAAGAATTTGCATAGTCATTGTTTCCTGAGTTTGAAGTCTTTTTGCAAAAATTTCAACTACTCTAGCCAGTTTGGAAATTCCTACAACCTTATCTTTCGGTAGATATGCAACATGAGCTTTTCCTAAGAAAGGCACCATATGATGTTCGCAATGTGTTTCAACATTTATATCACGTAAAAAAACTATATCATCATAACCAGCAACATCTGAGAAAGTCTTACCCAAGACTTCTATTGGATCTTGATTATATCCGGAGAAGAACTCTTCATATGCTTTGACAACTCTTTTAGGTGTTTCAATTAAACCTTCTCTTGACGGGTTATCTCCGGCC
>CAZLAN010000019.1:0-14952 GCA_964557485.1 uncultured Rhodobiaceae bacterium
AATTTTGAACTGGTGCCCAAATTAAATCTTCTTTATCAAGTCTTTCTCCCCATTCCTCTAGAGTAAATTGATTAAATGCATCATCCATAGCTTTTACAAATTCAGTAGAATTTGCTCTTCTTTCATGATGTGAGTTAAATCTTTCATCTTCAAGCCACTCTTCTCTTCCTATGGCTCTAGCTACTTTTGGAAGATCCCAATTACCACCAGCTCTTGGGCTTAAACATATCCATCTATCATCTTTTGTTTTAAAAAAATTAGCAATTGGGTTTATTTGTTCATCCCTTTTTTTAGTTGATGGAACTCTTCCAAATCTTAATTGAAGAGCCATATCAGAGCCAATAGAGTAAATACCTGTTCTTAAGAGTGAACTTTCGACTACTTTACCTTTACCTGTTTTTTCTCTTTCATATATTGCTGCTAATATTCCGCTTACAGTAGCAATTGAAGTTATGTGATCACCAACAGCAACTCTTATTGGTAATGGCTCTTCACCTTTTCTTTGAGTTAAATGAGCCATACCTGATCGAGACCAAAAAGCAGCTATATCAAATCCTGGTCTGTCTTTTTCATCTCCATCTAATCCATAACCAGAAAGCGAACAATAAACCAATTTAGGATTAATTTTTAAAAGTGTTTTATGGTCAAGTTTAGAGTTTTCTAAAGAAGTTGGTCTTACATTGGTAAGAAAAATATCAGCAGATTTAATCAATTCTCTAACAATATCAGCACCTTTTTCGTTGCTTGTATTTATTGTCATTCCTTTTTTTCCTCTATTGTCCAAACTAAAAATAGGATTTCCAATAATTTCTAATTTTGATTTTGTTCCTTCAAAAAATGATCTCATAGGGCAACCAGTTAGCGGCTCTATTTTAATTACTTCTGCACCCCAGTCTCTTAACATACCGCCTGCGCCAGGAGCTGCAACATATGTAGACATCTCTATCACTTTTAATCCTTCAAGCATTCTTGACTCCAATAATTATAAACAAAAAATATTATCATTCATTAAGTGAATTATGCTATAGCATTATCCTATGAAAAATTCTCCAAATAAATTAATACCTGCGTCTACTGTTCTAATTCTAAGAGATGGAAAAGAAGATCTAGAAGTTTTTATGGTAGTTAGGCATCATGAAATTGATTTTGCTTCTGGCGCTTTAGTTTTTCCTGGAGGAAAGGTTGATAAAAGTGATCTTGATATAAATATTAGAAATTTTTTTGTATCAAAAGAAAAACTTAGTGAAGCTGAACTAGGTTTTCGTGTTGCAGGTATAAGGGAATGTTATGAAGAAGCAGGTGTGCTATTTGCTAATTCTGGAGATGGAAATCCAAATGTATCTAAAGAAAAATTAACAACACTAAATAAATGGCGAGATAAATTTAATAATAAAGAATCTTCTATGCATGATTTTGCTAAATCAGAAAATTTGTTTTTTTCTGTTGATGAGCTTACTCCCTTCGCACATTGGATTACTCCAGAAATGATGCCAAAGAGATTTGATACTCGTTTTTATATTGCCAAAGCCCCTGAAGGTCACGAAGGGCTTCATGATGGATCTGAATCGGTTGACTCGATTTGGATATCTCCCAAGCAGGCAATTGAAGATTGTATTTCAGAAAAAAGAACTATTATTTTTCCAACTCGAATGAATTTAGAAAAGTTAGCTAAATTTAGTAATGTAGATGATGCTATTAAGGCCTCTAAAAAAGAAAAAATTATTACTGTTGAACCAAAAATAGAAAAAAGAGATGAAGGCGTCTTTTTAACTATACCTGAAAATGCAGGTTATGGATTGGTTAATGAGCCAATAGAGAACTTAAGATAATTAAGAATATGTAAATTGTTCATTTAATATCTTTTCTTCTAAATTTGTTTCAGAATCAAAAAGCATAAATAGTTCAGTTTTTTTGTCCTCATTAATCTTAACTGACAAAATATTTCTTATTTCAAGGTTATCCGCTACAGCACTAACAGGTCTTTTTTCATTTTCTAGTATTTCAATTTCTACTTCTGAATTATGTGGTATTAATGCGCCTTTCCACCTCCTTGGCCTAAATGCAGAGATTGGAGTTAAAGCTAACAAATTTGAATTTATAGGTAATATAGGGCCATGAGCAGAAAGATTATATGCGGTACTTCCTGCTGGCGTAGCTAAAAGAACACCATCACAAATCAACTCCTCCAGTCGATCTTTTCCATCTATCTTAATTCCTAATTTTGCAGCTTGATAAGTTTGTCGTAAAAGTGAAACTTCATTTATAGCTTTTGCAGAAATATTATCTTCATCTGTTTTTACAATCATTTCTAATGGATGCACTTTTGTTAATGTTGCAGAGTTTATCCTTTCTATAAGATTTTCTTGCCTATAGTCATTCATTAAGAATCCTACTGATCCTCTGTTCATACCAAAAATTGGTTTAGACTGATCTATATTCTCGTGAAGAGTCTGAAGCATTAATCCATCTCCACCAAGTGCAATTATAACATCAGCTTCAGGTGCAGAAAAATCATCATATTTATCTATTAATAAATTTTTTGCCTTTACGGCTTCAGCATTTTCACTAGATACAAAATGTAATTTCTTTATTTTCATTGTTAAATAATACTATTTTTTTGATAAATATCACTTTCTCTAGAAAATTAATACTTTATATTATTATTCTTAAAGCTCTTTGTTTTAGAATTTTATTAAATAGTTTGCAATATGGATAAAGAAATAGAAAAAGTTGATCTTATGAGTCCTTCAGAACTGGAAAATCCTAACATTTCAGTTAAAAAACTCTTATCTTCAGATCCAGTTTATTATTACGATTTATTTGATCCGCCATTTTATATTCTTTCAAGGCACAGTGATGTAAGCTCTGCATTATTGGATGATGAAACATTTCTAGTAGGTCAAGGAAACGGTCCTAACTTTGTAGAATCTAATGGTATTTTATCCGATGGCTTACACCATAATCATATAAGAAGAATTGTTCAGCCTGATTTTTTGATGAAATCCTTACTTAACCTAGAATCTAGGTTGGTGGAGGTAACCGAAAGTCTACTTGATAAAGTTAAAGAAAAAGACATATGGGATATTCATGATGATTTATCATTTCCTCTGCCAGTAATAGCTATTTGTGAAATTTTGGGAATTCCAACAGACGATATTCATAAGTTTAAAAAATGGGCAGATGCCTCTATAGCTCAAATGTGCAGCGAAGATCCTTTAGAGTATGAAAAAGATTTAAAGTTTATGGACGAGTATCTTTTAGATTTAATAATGAAAAAAAGAAATACAAGTGAAGAAGATGTTTTATTATCAAAAATTGCTCACGCTAAAATAGATTCAAAATATTTATCTGATAACGAATCTGTAAAATTGGTAAGGCAGATTTTTGTTGCTGGAAATGAAACAACCACTTCACTTATATCAAACCTTGTTTGGCGATTTTTATCAGAAAGGAATCTCTGGATAGATTTTGTTGAAGAAAAAATTGATATTGATAAGGCTATATTTGAAAGTTTAAGATTTGATCCTCCTATATTAGGTCTTTTTAAAGCGACATCAAAAGATATAGATATTAAAGGACATAAGATACCTGCAAATACAAAAGTTATGATGCATTATGGGGCTGCTAATAGAGATCCAAATGTATTTTCAGATCCTGATGTTTTTGATGTTAATAGAGATGGCAAGAAAGTAATATCTTTTAGTGTTGGTGTGCATGTTTGTTTAGGAAGAGAATTAGCTAAAATGGAAGCTAGAATAGCTTTAGATTCTTTGAAAAAAAGATTTCCTAATTTAAAGTTAATTAATAATGGTGAACGGATTGGGCCTTTCCTTTTTTGGGGAAGAAAGAAGTTACCTGTTTCTCATAAATAAAGGCTGAAATGTATTTAGTCATTGATCAAGGAACCACTTCTACAAAAGTTACTTTATTTGGTGAAGATGGAAAAAGAGTCGATTCATCTCAAAAAACTTTTAAACAAATCTTTCCTCAAAGCGGGTGGGTTGAGCATGACCCAAAGGAAATAATAGAAAGCGTAATTTTTTGTTTCAATGATGTGATTAAAAGGAATAATGATGCTTCTATATCTTCTTTAGGAATCACCAATCAAAGAGAAACAGTTGTTTTATGGAATAAATTGACGGGAGAGCACTTGTATAATGCGATAGTATGGCAAGACAGAAGAACAGAAAAAAAATGTAATGAATTAAAGGAAAAAAATTTAGAACAAATAGTAAGTAAAAAAACTGGATTGCTACTTGATCCCTATTTTTCATCAACAAAAATATCCTGGATAATAGATAATGTTGATGGCGTAAAAGAGAAGATTGAAAAGAATGAAGTGTGCGCCGGTACAATAGATTCATGGATTATATGGAATTTAACAGAAGGAGAGGTATTTGCCACTGACATAACGAATGCATCACGAACCAATCTTTGTAATATTAGTTCATTAGATTGGGATGATGACTTACTTGAGATTTTTAGTATTAAAAAAACAATTTTACCAGAAATAAGAGACTCAGATTCATATTTTGGAGAATCAAAAGCATTATCAATTAAAATACCTATTTTTGGAGTTATTGGCGATCAACAGTCTGCTGCAATTGGGCAATTTTGTTTTGATGAAGGTGATATTAAATCAACATATGGTACAGGGTGTTTTGCTCTTATAAACACGGGTAAAAATATTGTTCGTTCAGAAAATAACATGCTATCGACAGTAGGATATAAGATTAATGGCAAGTTATCTTATGCATTAGAGGGATCGATTTTTATGGCTGGAGCTATTATAGATTGGTTAAAGAATAACCTACAAATAATTGATAATTATAAAGAAATTGATGATATACTATCATCAACAAATATAAATCCTGAAATTGTACTTGTTCCTGCATTTACTGGACTTGGCGCTCCATATTGGGATGCAAAATCTAAAGCTTCTATTTTTGGACTAACAAGGAATTCTGATAGGAATGACATCATTTTAGCTGCTGTCCAGTCAGTATCTTTACAAACTAATGACCTTCTTAATGCAATAAAAGCAGATATTTCAAATCAATCTATAAAACCCTTTAATAAAGTAAAAGTTGATGGTGGAATGACTGAAAACCTATGGTTTTTACAAAATTTATCAAATATATGTAATATTACTATATCAAAATCATTTGAAAAAGAATCTACATCTTTAGGTGCCGCTATAGTCTCTGGAATTGGATCAAAGAATATTAGTAATTTTAGTGAATTTGAACAAAATTTATCAAAATATGATAATTTTAATCCAAGTATTGATAACGGTTTGAGAGAAAATATTATTTTTCATTGGGACCAGGCAATAAAACAAACTATAGGAATGGTTTTTAAATAAAACTGGTTAAATTTTTATAAAAATTGTAATATTGGATTATGAATTCAAAAATTAAAGATTCTGTTTCTGAGGAAGAATGGAATGTAAGAGTAGAATTAGCTGCATTATATAGGTTAGTGGCTTTATATGGTTGGGACGATCTTGTGTTTACTCATATTTCTGTAAGAGTTCCTTCAGAGCCTGAGCATTTTCTATTAAATCCATATGGATTACTTTTTGAAGAAATGTGTGCGTCTGATTTAGTTAAAATAGATCTTGAAGGAAATAAAGTTTCAGAGACAAATTATGATGTGAATTCAGCTGGATTCACTATTCATTCTGCGGTTCATGCTAATGGAGAAAATAACCATGCTGTAATTCATACTCATTCAAATGATGGAGTTGCAGTAGCTGCTCAAGAAAATGGATTATTACCCATTAGCCAACACGCTATGATTATAAGAGATGACTGTGCTTATCATGATTATGAAGGTATTGCATTAAATCTTGATGAAAGAGAAAGATTAGTTGATGATTTAGGCAATAAACATTGTTTAATTCTAAAAAATCATGGGCTGCTTACAACTGGAGCAACTTGTGCAGATGCTTGGCTTAGACTCTTTTTTCTTGAACGAGCATGCACTATGCAAATTAAGGCTCTTACCGGAGGGTCAAAATTAAATCCTGTTCCTAATGATGTAATTGAGCTAGTTACTGAACAAGGACATATGGCGTCTGATGACGGAATTGGTCAATTAGCATGGCCTGGCTTATTAAGAAAATTAGACAAGGTAGATCCTAGTTATAAGAATTAGGCAAGGGGAGATATTAATGAAATTTGCCGTAGGTCAACCTGTAACACGTATTGAAGATACTAGATTAATTACAGGAGAAGGTTCATATACTGATGATTTAAAATTTCCTAATATGTGCTATGGAGCCTTTGTTAGATCACCATACGCTCATGCCAAAATAATAAAAATTGTTGTTGAAGAGGCAAAAAAAATGCCCGGTGTAATTGATGTTTTCACTGCTGATAACTTTATAAATGATGGCATTACTCATATGTCAGTTATAGATTTTCTAGAAAATAAAGATGGAACACCAATGAACGCAAGTAAAAAACCTATTCTTGCGAATGAAGTTGTAAGACATGTAGGTGATCCTGTGGTTTTCATAATTGCAGATTCTGTTAATGAAGCTTTAGATGCTTCAGATCATGTCTTAATTGAATATGAAGAGCTTCCAAGCAACTCTAATACTTCAAAGGCTCTTGATAAAAATTCTCCGAAACTATTTAATGAATTTTCATCGAACTGTGCAGTTGATTGGGGTATAGGTTCTGATGATGATTGGCAAAAAGTTGAAAAAGAAGCCCATCATATTTCGCATGTTCACTTAATAAATAATAGAATTGTAGTGAATCCAATAGAGCCTCGGTCAGCGGTATCTATATTTGAAAAGGATACAAATAAATATACTGTACATGTTGAAAGTCAAGGACCTCACGCCATGAGAGAAAGACTTGCAAATACCTTAAATATTAAAGAAGAAGATATTCAGGTAATTACTAAAGATGTAGGTGGTGGTTTTGGTTTAAAGATGATGTGTTTTCCAGAATATATTGCTGTTATGCATGCTAGTAAGCTTTTATCTAGACCAGTTAAATGGACAGCTACAAGATCAGAATCTTTTTTAAGTGATGCACAAGGAAGAGATCATGTGACTGATGCTTATTTAGCCTTGGATGAAGAAGGAAAGTTTCTTGGCGTTAAAGTTGATACAGTTGCATCTGTAGGAGCTTATTTATCTCAATATGGAATATTTATTCCTACCTTAGCAGCAGCTGGTATGCATGTTGGTGTTTATAATATTCCTGTTATGACGAATAATGTTAAAGTTGTTTATACTAATACTGTCCCTATTGATGCTTATAGAGGAGCCGGAAGGCCTGAAGCAAGTTATGTTATTGAAAGGCTAGTTGACCAAGCTGCTAGAGATATGTCACTAAATCCCATAGAAATAAGAAGAAAAAATTATGTACAAAATTCTGATTTAGGAAAAACAAAGGATCCAGTAATTCCTTTTGACAGTTGTGACTTTGATAAAACAACTGATATTTCTTTATTAAATTCGTCTTTTGAAGATTTTGAATCTAGAAAAAAAGATTCTAAAAAAAGAAATAAATTAAGAGGCGTTGGAATTTCTTATTATGTAGAAAGAACTCAAGGCGAAGGGCAAGAAGATTCAAGAATTATTGTTTCTAGTGATGGCAAGGTGAAGGTATTTACTGGAACGATGGCAACTGGGCAAGGTCATGAGACTGCGTGGACTCAAATTGTTGTTGAAAAATTGGGAGTTAATCCTGAGGATGTTTCAATTCATTTTGGTGATAGTAATGATTTACCAAATGGCGGTGGAACAGGAGGTTCAAAGTCATTATATTTTGCTGCTGGCGCCATAAATGATGCTTCAAATAATGTTTTGACGAAGGGTATGGAGATTGCCGCTAATGAATTAGAGACTTCAATTGATGAGATAGAGTATAATACTGACTCAGGTCCTTTATTTGAGGTAAAGGGAACAAATAGAAATATTGATCTTTTCTCCGTTGCTAAAATTGCAGAAGAAAAATCTAATACCAAATCATTAGATGGAATTAGTGCTTATGAGCATAAAGATCCAACTTATCCAAATGGTTGTCATATATGTGAGGTAGAGGTTGACAAAGATACAGGAAATATAGAGCTAGTTGATTATTATGCGGCGGATGATTTCGGAAAGATTATTAACCCTCTTTTGGTGGCCGGACAAGTTCATGGCGGAATTGTTCAAGGATTAGGTCAGGCTATGTGTGAACATGCAATCTACGATGATGAAACTGGACAATTAGTTAATGGATCTTATATGGATTATCAAATGCCTAGAGCTGATGATTTTCCTGATTTTAATATAGAATTTAATGAAGATGCAGAATGTACAACAAATTTATTAGGTGCAAAAGGTTGTGGAGAGGCAGGAACTGTTGCATCCACGACGGCATATGTTAATGCTGTCATAAATGCTTTAGGTGATTACAATACCGAAGGATTAAATATGCCAATTAATTCTAAAAAAGTATGGGAGATTATAAATAATGAATAAAGAGCTTCTTCATCCAGAAACCTGGAATCCAACTATTGACCCTCATTCTATTCCACTTGAAAAAATTGACATGGCTAATTCAGATATTTTTATGTATGGAGATGCAATATTTCCATTATTTGAGAGATTAAGAAATGAGGATCCCGTTCATTATTGTCCTGAATCGTGTGTAGAGGAAGCCGGAGCGTATTGGTCAGTAACAAAATATAAAGATATTATGAGCGTAGATACTAATCATAAAGTTTTTTCATCTGAAGGAGCAATAACATTATTTGATCCCGATGAAGATTTTACTACTCCAATGTTTATTGCAATGGATCCTCCTAAGCATGATATTCAAAGAAAAGCTGTAAACCCTGTTGTAGCCCCAAGTAACTTAAAAAATATGGAAGGCCTTATCAGGGAAAGAACTGAAGATGTATTAGATAACTTGCCAAGAAATGAAGTTTTTAATTGGGTAGATACAGTTTCTATTGAACTTACAACACGAATGTTGGCAACATTATTTGATTTTCCCTTTGAAGACAGAATGAAATTAACTAGATGGTCAGATGTATCTACAGCAAGACCAGGGGATGGAGTTGTTGAATCAGAAGAACAAAGAGAAAAAGAATTATTTGAGTGTTTAGAATATTTTACACGCTTGTGGAATGAAAGGGTGAATTCGGAACCAAAAACTGATTTGATATCTATGCTAGCTCACAACCCTGAAACAAGAGGTATGGATCCAATGGAATATCTTGGAAACCTTATTCTTTTAATAGTTGGAGGAAATGATACAACTAGAAATTCTATGACAGGGGGTATATTAGCTTTAAATCAAAATCCTGATCAATATGATAAATTAAGAAATGATCACTCATTAATAAAGACTATGGTTCCTGAAATTATTAGATGGCAAACTCCTCTTGCATATATGAGGAGAACTGCGCTCGAAGATATTGAATTGGGCGGAAAACTAATAAAAAAAGGTGATAAAGTCATAATGTGGTATGTGTCAGGAAATAGAGATGAAGATGTAATTAAAGATGCTAACTCTTTTATTATAGATAGAGAAAGACCTCGTAGTCATTTATCCTTCGGTTTTGGTATTCATAGATGTGTCGGTAATAGATTGGCGGATCTTCAATTGGAAATATTATGGGAAGAAATAATGAAAAGATTCGATAATATTGAAGTTGTTGGAGAACCAACAAGAATACGATCAAGTTTTGTTAAAGGTTACTCGGATCTTCCAGTTATTATAAATAGCTAATTAAATGCTAGATAAATCAGATAAAGAGCTCCGTGGAACCTTTGGAAAATTTGCTACAGGAGTAGCTGTTATAACATTTGTAAGCAGCAAGGGTTTAAAGTTAGGTATAACTATTAACTCATACACATCATTATCTTTAAATCCTCCAATGATTTTATGGTGCTTGGATAAGGTATCAGATCTATATCAAGAGTTAATAAATTTAGATAATTATGTAATTAATTTTCTTTCAGATTCTCAAAAAGAGGTTGCTCATTTGCTATCTCAGAAAAATGATCACTCTTTGGAGTCAATAGATTTTATTCAAGATGAAAAAGGAATCAAAATTAAAGACTGCATAGGTTGGATTTCATGTTCAAAAGATAAGTCCATTGATTCAGGGGATCACTCAATATTAATAGCTAATGTTATTGATTACAGTATTAACAAAGGTAATCCGCTTATTTTTTGGGAAAGCTCTTATAGGTCAATAAGTGAATAATATTCAAAATGTATTATGAGTCTAAAGTTCATAGAACTGTTAATGTATCTAAAAGTTATTTTTGGAAGAGAATAAGAGCCTTTGGCGACATTAAAACTCTCTTACCTAGAACAATAAAGGAAGTTAAATTACCAGAAGATTTTACTAATTCTCCCGGTGATGTAAGATTTGTCTATCTAGAAAAAGTTTATCAGGGTGAGGTCATAGAAAGGCTTGATGGTTTTTCTGAAGAATCTTTTATTAGTTATTCTGTGATCGATAAATCTTGCCTGCCAGTAGAGAATTATGTTTGTACAATAAATATAAATTACGGCACTAAAGATACGACCGATATTATTTGGTGCGGTCACTTTAAGGCGGATGAAAGCAGGAGCGATGAAATGATTAATGCTTTTAAATTCAATTATAATTTAATTTGCGACAACATGGAAAAGCAATATTTAGAAATTAAAAAAGCGCCTTAATTTTTTAATAAACCAAATAAATTGAAAATCCTATATTATTGACTAATATAAACATAATAGTTAAAACAATAAGACATACAAAGAATTTGGGGGTAGATAAATGAGATTAACTTTAAAGTTTTTTATTTTAGTAGGTTTTTTATATACATCAATTTTTACAATTAGCTATTCTAATGCTCAGACTACAGAGATATATGATGGTATAGAAGAGATTGTTGTTACAGCAAGAAAAAAGGAAGAAAATATTCAGGAAACAGCTTTATCTGTTAGCGCCTTAAGCGCAAGAGATATTGAAAATCGTGTTCCTACTGATATTAGAGATTTAGCTGCGGATTCACCTAATTTAATAATTGATGATTTACAGCAAGGACCTGGGAGCCCTACAGCTATATTTATTCGTGGTGTTGGCGTTTCAGATGTTGAGAAGAATTTTGACCCTACAACAGGTGTTGTATTGGATGGCGTTTTTATTGGCGCTAATTCTGGCGCAATGCTTAAAACAATTGATTTGGAAAGCGTAGAAATTTTAAGAGGTCCTCAAGGAACCTTATTTGGAAGAAATACAGTAGCTGGTGTCATAAACCTAACTAGAACCAAACCAACTGGTGAAGTAGGTGGTAAAATTAGGATTGGATATGGTGATTATGATACGAGTGTGATTGATGGAATTTTTAATTTTGGTACTCCTAATGCTGCTTTTAAGGTAACTGGAACTCATAGAGAGCAAAAAGAAGGTTACTTAACGAATGTTGTTGATGGAAAAGATCTAGGTAGAGAGGAATATACTCAAATTACATTAAATTCACTATTTCAAGTAAATGAAAATTTAGAAGTTGAATTAACACTTACTGACGAACAACAAGACCAAGATGCTCATACTGCGTTAAATTTAGGGGGTGCAACAACTTGGTGGTGTGCTGTTTATGGACAATGCTCTCCTGGTTTAGGGATTCCTCAAAGTGGTAATCGTTATAAGGTTTATAATAATGAACCAAAAAGAAGAGATGCAGAATTTGAGAGTTTTACTGGTATAATAGAGGTTAGATGGGATATTTCAGATAATTATAAGTTGGATTATATCTTAGGAAGAAAAACTACCGATGAAGTGGTTGATCAAGATTGGGATGGAACTCCATTAACTCTTTATCATACTGATCGTAATGCCGAATATGAACAAACAAGTCACGAGATTAGACTGACAAGCGATCTTGATGGGCCATTAAATTATGTTGTTGGTATATATAAGTGGGATTCCGAATATACTATTCCAATGGAAAGCAGAATTGGTTTTTTTGATTTATTTGGGGCTGTTCCAACTCAAGATCCTTTAATTGTTGTACCTATTTACAATTATACTCATCAGGAAACTGATTCTATTGCTGCTTTCTTTGAGGCTGATTATGATTTTAATGATCAAATTACTTTAACAGTTGGAGGAAGATATATTGATGAGGAAAAAAGCAGTAACGCCTGTCAAGGCGCTGGGCCATACCCTGATTGTGGTGCGCTTAATACTTATGCAGATAAGAACTGGACAAAGTTTACTCCAAAAGTAGCTGTTAGCTATCAAGCTAATGAAGATATTCTCTATTATTTAAGTTACTCTCAAGGATATAGAAGTGGAGGATTTAACGGCAGATGGGGTAATAAATTTAGTGCAGTAAGGCCATATAAACCTGAAACGGTAACTAACATTGAGCTTGGTTTTAAATCTACTCTTATGGATAATAGATTAAGAGTTAATGTTGCTGTCTTTGACATGGAATATGAAGATAAACAGCTAGATGTTGATATTCCAGATACACTTGCTGCTATTGGAAGGGCAACAGTGACTGATAATGTAGCTGAGGCATCATTTAAAGGTGTAGAGTTAGAGTTATATGCAATTATTACGCAAAACTTTTCTATAGATCTAAATGTTGGTTACTTAGATGCAAGCTATGATGAATTTTTTGCTGATTTCAATGGAAGTGGAACACCTGCAGATTATACATACTTAGAACCATTAAGAGCCCCTGATCTAACTTGGACCTTAGGCTTAACTTATGAATGGGAAGCTGGACCAGGTCTTGCATATATAAGGGCTAGCGCACATCATATTGGTGAACATCATACTTCTCAATTAAATTCGTTAACAACATTCAATAAAGAGCAAACTTTAATTGATCTTTCGATGAATTATGAAATTAATAATACTGTATTTGCATTTTTCGGAAAGAATTTAACTGAAGAAGATGGATTTACTGTTGGTTATGATGTTTTTGCTGGTGCGGCATGGAGTTATGCAATGGCTAGAAAACCAAGAGTTTGGGGTGTAAGCGTTACACAATCATTCTAGTTATAAAGTTAAGAGGATATAAGTATGGCTTTTGAAGCTAAAGCCCATAGAATTGTAAAAGTGCCTAAGTCTTATTTTTGGAAAAGACTCAGGGCTTTTGACCAAATAAAGACATTACTTCCAGATAATATTGTTGAAGTTAAGTTGCCTGAAGATTTTTCAGATAAAATTGGTGATGTTAGGCATGTATTTCTTGAAGATCCATATCCTGGAGAAGTTATCGAAAGACTCGATGGCTGTCTTGATGGTTCTTTTCTTACATACTCAATAATTGACCGGTCCTGTCTTCCTATGGTTAATTATGTAGCTTGTGTAACTTTAAAAGAGGTTTCAGAAAATGAGACGGATGTACTATGGTGTAGTCACTTTAAACCTGAAGGTGCTAGTGAAGAAGAAGTTACCGAGTTATTAAGTTCCTTATATAATCTTATATTTGATAACATTGAAATTCAGTTTAATGAATCAAATATAAGCTAAAAAAATGACAATTAATAATCAGGAATTTGAACAGATTTCTTTGTTCTTAAAAGAAAATAATTTTTTTATATCAGATTCCTTACCTGCCGAACTAGGAAATGGTCAATCAAATCCAACTTATTTAATCTCTAATACAAAAGATAAAAAGTATGTTTTAAGAGTTCAACCAAGAGGCAAATTAGTTAGAGGAGCGCATAGACTTGATAGAGAATTTAGCGTTTTAAAGGGGCTGTTTAAAAAGAAATTTTCTATTCCAAAACCATATCTTCTTTGTACAGAAAAATCGATAATTGGCAGAGATTTTTATGTTATGGATTTTATTGATGGAAATATTTATGAGGATCCTTTTCTTCCAGATAATACCTCAGATCAAAAAAATAAGATTTATAAGAGTTCAGCAAAAACTTTAGGGCTTCTACATAGCTATAAAGAAAAAGATTTAGATATACCTTTTAAAAGAAGTTCAGGTTTTATAAAGAGAAACCTTAATGTCTGGTTTGAACAAATTTTTAATGAAACTAATAATGACCAAGATATAGAAAAAGTTTATAATTTTATAATTGATAAATTTCCTGAAAATGAAAATCTTTCATTACTTCATGGTGACTATAAGCTAGATAACCTAGTAATAAATAATAAAATGGAATGTTCAGCAGTTCTTGATTGGGAGTTATCTGCATTTGGAGAACCTGAAGCAGACTTAAGTTTCCAAATGATAAATTGGCTACTCCCAAAAGGCGTTCTTTATGGGATAGGTTTAGAATGGAAAAAAGAATATTTACCATCTGCCGAGGTATTTTTAGGATGGTATGAAGAATCTTATGGTAAATCAGTAAATTTGGAAAACTTAAATATTGCCTGTTTATATTCATTGACGAAATTATATTGTATTTTAAAAGGAATTGAAAATAGAGTTAAGTCAGGCAATGCAGCATCAGATGATGCTATGAAAAAAGTAATATTTGCTGATGATGTCAGAGAAACTTTGTTAACTGTCTTTCAGGATTATCCCAAAAATTTAATTGTAAATTAATTTAAAAAAGTTAACTAAAAGTAAGCTCAGGAAAGCCTTTATCAACAGATTCTCTTAATCTATCATAATAGACGCCAGCTCCTCCAAAATAAATTAAAACTCTAGCATTTTTGTTTTCTATATTAGCTCCCATCATCCAAGAATTAACTTTATCACCAACATCCATCAATGTTTGTTTATGAATTTCGGAAACATGTGCCGACCACTCTTCTTCAGCCTCAGGTGATGGATGACATAGATTGTAACCTTCGTCTTCCATTTTAGAAATACAATCTTTAATCCAAATAGTATTTTGTTCTATAGATGTTGGAAGGTTTGCGAAAGGTGCTTGCGGACCGGTTATAGTAAATAAATTAGGGTAATCAGCGATACATACCCCCATGATAGATTTAGATTCAACTTCCCATTTATCCTTA
>CAZLAN010000020.1:0-13184 GCA_964557485.1 uncultured Rhodobiaceae bacterium
CAACCATAACTTCTTTAACTCCATCTACTTCCTTAACTGCACTTTCTACCCACTATGGCATTTCTTCAGCAACAGGACATCCTTGCGCAGTCAAGGACATCTTAACTTTAACGCTACTATTTTCTGGCTTTATATCATAAATAAGACCCAATTCATAAATATCTACAGGTATTTCTGGATCATATACAGTCTTTAAAGCTGAAACCAATTCATTATATTTTATACAATTTTTCTTTTTCTTCATTAGCTTTCCTAAATTATTTAAACAATGAAATAGATTTTTCAAGCGCAGTAATAAAGTTATCAATATCTTTTTTATTTGTATACATGGCAATAGATGCTCGTGTACTAGAATTTATACCTAAATAATCCATTAATGGACCACAACAATGTTGGCCAGCTCTAACTGCTATTCCATAATTATCAATAATTGTTGATATGTCATGAGCATGAGTCCGTTTTACATTAAAAGAAACTAAAGGGCTATAAAGATTATCTTCACCATAAATGATAATATCCTTTACTTCTTTTAATTGAGAATGAAGGTAATGAGCAATATCTCTTTCATAATCAAATAAACCTTCGGAAATCTTTCTTTTGAAATAATTTATTGCGGCACCTAAACCTATAACACCTGTTATATTTGGCGTTCCAGCTTCAAATTTATCTGGATAATCTGCATAAGAAATTTTATCCTTATGAACATGTTTTATCATAGCTCCGCCACCTCTCCATGGACGCATCTTTTCAAGATATTTTTTTTAGCATAAAGAACCCCTACACCAGTTGGTCCATAAGTTTTATGACCAGAAAACACATAAAAATCGCAATCTAATTCTTGTACATCAGTTTTTTCATGGACTACACCTTGACAGCCATCAACAAGAACCGGAATATTATGCGAATGAGCAAGATCAGTTAAAGCCTTTATGTCGGGCGTTGAGCCTAGAACATTTGACATTTGAGTGACAGAGATAAATTTTGTTTTAGAACTAATATTTGACACAAAGTCATCTAGAGAAATATTTCCATTTTTATCACAATCAATCCATTTAATTTTAACACCTTTTCTTTCTCTTAAAAAATGCCAAGGAACTATATTTGCGTGATGTTCCATTGTGGTTATTATTATTTCATCGTCACTATCTAAGTTTTGCTCGGCATAAGAATAGGCAACCAAGTTAATGCTATCCGTCCCCCCCATAGTAAAAATAATTTCATCAGAGAATTCAGCATTTAAAAAATCTTTTAAAATTATTCTAGATTCTTCATAAGCAGATGATGATAAAACAGAAAGAGTATGAAGACCTCTATGAACATTAGCATAATCATTACTCTCAAATTCTTTTATTCTATCTAAAACTTCATTGGGTTTTTGCGCACTCGCAGCATTATCAAGATAAATTAAATTATTACCTTGAATCTTTCTTTCCAGGATTGGAAAATCTTTTCTTGTTTTTTCAACATTAAATGTCATCTAAAATCACCAGGTAAATACTCTCTTAAAATAGAATTTTCTTTTATATATTCGTATATATGACCATCAAGAAGTAATTTCTCAGCATCTTTTTTATTTAAACCTCTTGAGCAGAGATAAAAAATTTCTTGCTTATCAAGGCTTCCTACGGTAGCTCCGTGTTTACAAATAACATCATCATTAAAAATATTCATTTGAGGCTTCACATTCATAACTGAATCATTAGATAAAAGGAAACCTTTGCACTCTTGTTCTGCTTTTGATCCAATTACTGAGTCTTTAATATCTATCAAAGATTGAAAAGAACAAATTGATTTTGAATCAAGGATTGCTCTAATGCCTGATTTGTTTTGACAATCTGAGTCCATTAAAAAGTTATCTATTAAAATATCATCATTAGAATTATTAGATGGAATAGAAATAGTATTGCATGAACAAAATGAAAAACTTCCGAGATGATGTGAAAATAATTGAAACCTTGAAGAACCTTTTGGTGTTGAAAGATTTATTAAGTTAAAATGTGATCCTTCCTCAAGATAAACTAAACTCGTTTCTACTAAGGTTGATTCTGAATTATTAAATCTAGAAATCTCTATGTTAGAATCTTTTCCAAGTGAATATTCTATCAATAAATTAGTTAAGCCTGATGAAGAAAGATTTTTTAATAAGATTTTAGCACTGATGTCCTTTCCAACATTAATAAGTATCCTCGGCAAGTATAAATTTTCTCCATCAGATTTAATTGTTATTGTTATAATTTCTTCTTGGTCAGACTTAATATCTAAAATATTAACTTGATTTGAACATGAAAGATTTAAGTCAAGTATAGACTCATTCTTGATGAACTCTTTAGGTTTAAAATAAATATCTGAAGTAATATCTTTTTTCTGTGCTTTATAAAAATTTATTTTACCGGATTCTATTCCGCTAATAGAAATTATAGAATCCTTTATTTCCTTATTTTTCACTTTCTTTGCTTTTGAAGATAAATCAAAGTACTTCCATCTATCAATTTTTCTGCTTGGTAAACCAACTTTTACAAAATCTTCAAAAATACTAAATCGCTCAGACTGATAAGCGTCTTCTTTTTTTAAATTTTTTTCTAGATTATCTAAAGCTAAATTTGTCATTTAATTGTAATTTTCGAATCCTTTATTTTCAACTTCATCAGCAAGTTCAGCTCCTCCTGATTTCACTATTCTTCCATTAACTAAAATATGAACTTTATCCGGCGGAATCTTTTCGAGAAGTTTCTTATAATGAGTAATTACTAGAAAAGAATTATTTTCATTATTCATTCCATTTATTCCATTAGAAACAACTTCTAATGCATCAACATCAAGGCCTGAATCAGTTTCATCAAGAATAGCTAAGACTGGATCTAATACTAATAGTTGCAAAGCTTCATTACGCTTTTTTTCTCCTCCAGAAAATCCTACATTAAGTTGTCTTTTTAAGACTTCGTCATCAAGTCCTAGAATTTCTGCTTTTTCCCTTACATAATTTAAGAATTCTGATGGAGAAAGTGGCTCTTTGCCACTAGCTCTTCTTTTTGATTCGTGAATAGTTTTTAAGAAATTCATAATTGTCACACCTGGAATTTCCACGGGATATTGAAATGCCATAAATAAGCCAAGATTAGAAATTTCATTGGGCAATAAATTTATAATATTTTTACCGCAAAATTTTATATTTCCGGATGTAATCTTATAATTTTCTTTTCCAGAAAGAACATTTGATAATACAGATTTTCCAGAGCCATTTGGCCCCATAATGACATGAATCTCATTCATAGGTATAATTAGATTTAAACCTTTAAGTATCTTTTTTCCTTCAGCATCAACATGTAAATCTTTTATATTTAACAATTCTTTGCTCATCCAACACTTCCTTCTAAACTAATTTCTAGAAGTTTTTGAGCTTCAACGGCAAATTCCATAGGTAATTTCTGAAGAACCTCTTTACAAAACCCATTTATTATTAATGAAGTTGACTCTTCTTCATTAAGACCTCTTTGAAGACAGTAAAATAATTGATCTTCAGAAATTTTTGATGAAGTCGCCTCATGCTCAACAGTAGAGTTTTTATTTTTTGATTCAATATAGGGAATTGTAGATGCTGAACAATTATCGCTTAATAACAATGAATCACATTGAGTGAAATTTCTTGAGTTTTCTGATTTAGGATGGATATTAACTTGCCCTCTATAAGTATTTGAAGAATTACCAGCAGAAACACCTTTGGAAATAATTCTACTTTTAGTACTTTTCCCCAAATGTAGCATTTTAGTTCCACTATCTACTTGTTGATGATTGTTAGATATTGTAATTGAATAAAATTCTCCGATAGAATTATCGCCCTTTAATATGCAACTAGGATATTTCCATGTAATTGCCGAGCCCGTTTCTACTTGTGTCCATGAAATTTTTGAATTATCGCCACGACAATCTCCTCTTTTAGTTACAAAATTAAAAACTCCACCTTTTCCGTTTTCATCTCCTGGGTACCAGTTTTGAACTGTTGAATATTTTATTTCAGCATCTTTTAATGCAACTAATTCAACAACTGCAGCATGTAATTGATGCTCGTCTCTCATTGGAGCAGTGCAACCTTCCAAATAACTCACATATGAATCTTCATCAGCAATTAATAAAGTTCTTTCAAATTGACCAGTCCCTGCAGCATTAATTCTAAAATAAGTAGATAATTCCATAGGACAGGTAACTCCAGGTGGGATATAAACAAAGCTCCCATCAGAAAATACAGCCGAATTTAAGGTGGCAAAAAAATTATCAGAATTAGGGACAACGCTACCTAGATACTTTTTAACTAAATCAGGATGCTCCTTAACTGCTTCTGAAAAAGAACAAAAAATAACTCCTTCTTCCTTAAGTTTTTCTTTAAATGTTGTTCCTAAAGAAACACTATCGAATACAGCATCAACAGCAACTCCAGCTAACCATTCCTGCTCTTTAAGAGGAATACCAAGTTTATTATATGTTTCAATTAATTTTGGATCTACTTCATCTAAACTTTTTGGCTTTTCTGATTCTTTTGGGGCAGAAAAATAATATGAATCTTGATAATCAATTTTTGGATAATTCACACTTGCCCATTCTGGTTCATCCATTTTTAACCATCTTTTATAAGAATCTAATCGCCAATCTAAAAGCCACTTAGGTTCATCTTTTTTATCAGAAATAAACCTAATAACTCCTTCATTTAAACCTTTAGGTGCAAAAACAGATTCTATATCTGTCTCAAATCCAAACTCATATGGATTTTCAAAATCCTTACTACTTATTTTTTTACTCTTTTTATTCAATTTAACCTCAGAATTATAAATAATTAATCCAAAGCAGATAAAGGGGCTCTAGATCTTCCTAATACATTACCTTCTACAATATCCTTTAAAGAAATATGACCTAAAAAAAGTTCAATTTGTCTTCCAAGTTCATCCCATAGATCATGGTTTAAACATTTGCCAGAAATTCCTGTACATGAACCATCCTTGTGATGACATCCCTTGGGTTCCATTCTTCCTTCAATAGCTTCGATGACTTCAGCCATTTTTATTTTTTCAGCCTTAATGGCCAATTTATATCCTCCATTAGGGCCTCTAACAGATTCAACAAACCCTTTATTCTTAAGGTTTGACAATATTTGCTCTAAGTAACTAGAGGATATATTTTGTGCTTTAGAAATTTGTGATATCTTTACTAACCTATCTCTTTCTGACAGGGCAATCTCAGTTAAAGCTAAAACCGCATATCTTCCTTTGGTAGTTAATTTCATTTTACTCACCCAATTTAAATTATTACAAAATGCCAAGTATATGTTAGAAAGCATTGATGATTTAAAATTTGATTTATTATTCCTGAGCAATTTTGTCAAGAACTATTAATCTATTTTTAATTTTTTTTTAAATTACTATAAAAGGTAAGAATTTTATGCCAGAAATTATTTATAGCGGTCCTGAAGGTAGGTTAGAGGGAAGAATAAATGTTGTTCAAAACAAAAGATCTCCTGTAGCAATTATATTACATCCACTACCTCAATTCGGTGGAAACATGAATAATCCAATTATTTATAGTCTTTATCATACCTTTATTAAGAAGGGCTTTTCAGTGCTGAGGTTTAATTTTAGAGGTGTAGGAAAAAGCCAAGGAAAATTTGACCAAGGTATAGGAGAATTATCTGATGCCGCTGCATCTCTTGATTGGATTCAATCACAAGTATCAGACTCTAAAGGTTGTTGGGTTGCAGGATATTCTTTCGGCGCATGGATAGCTATGCAATTATTAATGCGAAGACCTGAAATTGAAGGATTTATTTCAATATCTCCACCAGCAAATATGTATGATTTTAATTTCTTAGCACCATGTCCGTCATCAGGAATTATCTTGCACGGAGAGGATGATAAGGTTGTTCCAAAAGATGATATACTAAGGTTGGTTGAAAAACTTCAAACACAAAGAAATGTTAATATTGACTATAAAAATATTAGTAGTGCAAATCACTTTTATGAAAATAAAATTGAAAGATTAATGAACGAAGTAAATAAATATTTAGACTCAAGGCTAATAGGTCCCGATTTCTAATTAATTTCTTTCTGGAGTAAAAATGTATAATTTTAAATCTGAATTCTTAAATCATATTCAAGAAAGAGGTTATATATACCAAGCTAGTAACCCTGAAGGCTTAGATAAGATATTTTCAAAAGAAATTGTAACAGCTTACATTGGTTTTGACTGTACCGCTCCTAATTTACATGTAGGATCACTGATGCAAATTTTACTTCTAAAAAAATTTCAAGATTTTGGCCATAAACCTATTATTTTAATTGGTGGCGCTACAAGTAAAATAGGAGATCCATCATTAAAAGATAAATCAAGGAAAATGTTATCTTTAGAAGAGATTAACGATAATGTAGATGGAATTAAAACTTTATTCAGTAAATTTATAGACATTAAGAATGCTAAAATTATAGATAATAGCTCTTGGTTAGATAATCTTAATTATATTGATTTTTTGCGCGAAATAGGAAGTCATTTTTCGGTGAATAGAATGCTATCTTTAGATTCTGTAAAATTAAGACTAGAGAGAGAGCAAAATCTTTCTTTTTTGGAATTTAATTACATGATAATGCAAGGTTACGACTTTTATAAACTTAATAAAGAATATAATTGCGTCTTACAAATGGGTGGCTCAGATCAATGGGGTAATATTATATGTGGCATTGATCTTACACGTCGTATTGATGGAAAAGAAGTCTTTGGGCTTACAACACCTTTATTAACAACTTCTTCAGGCCAAAAAATGGGGAAAACTGAAGATGGTGCAATTTGGTTAAATTATATCGATGAAAAAAGTAACTATTCAACTCATCCTAGAGATTTCTGGAATTATTGGAGAGATAAAACAGAAAACAATGATGTGGGTAAATTTTTAAGACTATTTACAGACTTAGATCTTAAAGAAATATCAGAAATAGAAAAATTTAAAGATGAGAAAATAGAAAAAGGTAAAGAAATTTTAGCAACTAAAGTTACCGAATTAGTTCATGGGAAAGACTCTGATTGGTCAAGTAAAAAAAGTGTTTTATTTGATAAAAATGAGTTTAAAGGTGGTTTTGGACTTTTAAAGTTAATGTCAAACGAAGATGTAAATCTAGCAAAATCAAATAATGATGCCAGAAGATTTATCAAATCAAAGGCTATAAGAATAAATGAAAAATTAATAACTGATGAAAAATATTTAATTAAGTTAGATGATTTCTCATCTGAAGGTATATTAATACTATCAGTTGGAAAGAAAAAAAGCGTAATTATTAAGTTAAACTAATCAAATATCCTTTGAAAAATTCCTGGTACCAAAACAGATAAAGGATTTGCTTCAATTCTTAAATCGCTTTCATTTTCTTTTAAGATTCTAAATTTTATCCCAATTAAACCTTCTCCTTCTTTACTTCCTGAGAATAGCTCTCCCAAAATGGGAACATTGGAGGGTAAATTGTTTATCCAAGAAACAGGAACTATAGTTCCAGAAAAATCTGTATATTTAGTCTCAAATATATAATTTCCTGACAAAGAGATTCCTAGGCTATTTCCCACTACTGGTAAATTACTTTCAGGTTTGATAACTGCTTCTATAATTGAAATATTTTGATAGGATAATTCAAGATCAACTAAAGATTGACTAAAGGAAATATCCCTTCCTCCATCCCCAATGTTACTTAAGCTTGGTAAAGAAATATCTAATATTTGAGCAAAAATAGGTAGTTGAAGTATTTTTAATTTGTTAGTCTTAATATTTCCATAAAAATATCCTTTTTTGCTTTTATGATTACTTAATTTTAAGTTAACAGATTCTCCTATAATGCTTTCAGTCTTATCCATGTTATAAATTTTTAATTCTTTGGAAACTAGGTTGAGCAAAATTTCGGCGTCTAAAAATCTTAAATCTTTTTTTAACGGGAAATTAAATTTAAGATCAAGAACTCCATCACCATTTAATATTTCATCGTCTAAATAAATAAGTTTCTTTATTTTCTTATGCTCACTTAGAAGTTGAAAAAAATAACCCGTATTTGCACTTGCGTTAATTTTAACTTGAGCTGGGCCATGTTTTTTTCTTATTTCAAACACATCAAACCTTCCGCTATCTAATGTTATAAAGTTATTGTCATCAAGTTTTACTATTCCACGGTCTAAAATTATATGAAATGTATCAAAATCTAAGTGCCCCACTCCCTCAGTTCCAGTAATAGGGGGTAAGTCTTTAAGATAAAATGCATCAATATTAATGAAAGTAAAATCCAAATCTAAAAAAGGTTTGCTTTCAAAATACCCTTCCTTAGAAATAAGAAAATCTGATTTTATATCTAACCTCTTAATTAAACCGTTATGTAACGACCTAACTGTCCATTCTCTAGCTCCCTTTCCTAAGTTTTCTGGCCACAAAATTTTAACTAGGCTTAAAGGTAAATTTTCTACTTCTCCGGTTAGTGATGTTTTATAAGAATCCTCAAACATTATAAGGTTTCCAGTAAAATAAAACTTCTCTATTATTTTTTTCTTTTCAAAGATATTTGATAAAGACGATAGTCTAAAGCTTATAAATTCTTCTTCATGCTTACTTAAATCTAAATTTATACTTAAGTAGTTAACTAGATCTAATGTCCAATTATCAAAACTAGGGTTATTAATGATTAATTTTGAATTTATTTTTATTTTTTTATTCTCTCTTTCAAAAAAAATATTAGTTCTACTTAATTCCATATTTTGATTTATTATTTTTTTAGAAATAAGAATTTTATTTATAAATGGAATAACTGGACTTAAATTAATAACCTTATATTGGACAGTTACTAATAAAAAAAATAATGTAAAAATTAATAAACCGAAGGTATAAGAAATAGAGAATAATATTTTTTTTGATAATTCTTTCATTTCAAGACTGTTATAAGGAAAAAAATGAATAAAAAAATCAAAATCGGAGATAAATTACCCACTTTTTCTCTCCCTCTTTCAAATGGTAAAAATATTAATAGTAAAGATCTATTAGGAAAAAGATTCATTTTATATTTTTATCCAAAGGACAATACTCCTGGATGCACAAATCAAGCAAAAGATTTTAGTAAAAAATTAAAAGATTTTAAGAAATTGAAAACTGAGGTAATTGGAATTTCAAAAGACAGTCTAAAAACTCATTTAAATTTTATTAAAAAACAGGATTTAAAAATATTATTGGGTTCTGACGAAGAAATTAAGGTTATAAAAAAATTTGGTGTTTGGGTTGAAAAAAATATGTATGGTAGAAAATATATGGGCATCCAAAGATCAACATTCATAATTGATGAAAATTCAAAAATATTCTTTTTATGGAAAAAGGTTAAAGTTAAAGGTCATGTTGATGAAGTGTTAGAAAAAGTAAAAGAAATTTAAATTATTGAATTTTAACTATTTTTTTTGCCAGAGATTCAGCTAAAAATTTATCAATTTTTCCATCAAGAACAGAATAAGGATCACCCTCCTCTACATTGGTCCTTAAATCTTTTACCATTTGATATGGTTGTAAGATATATGATCTAATTTGATGACCCCAGCCTATTTCCGACTTACTTTCTAATACCTCTTGAGCCTGAACTTCAAGCTTTTGAAGCTCCATTTCATATAACCTTGCTCTTAACATTGACCATGCAGTACTTCTATTTTTATGTTGCGATCTTTGAGATTGACACTGTACTACAATTTTAGTTGGAATATGCGTAATTCTAACAGCACTATCAGTTGTATTCACATGTTGGCCGCCTGCTCCGGAAGACCTATAAGTATCTATTCTACAATCAGATTCTTTTATATCTACATCTATATTTTCATCAATTTCAGGATACACCCAAACACTTGCAAAGCTTGTATGTCTTCTTTTTTGTGAGTCAAAAGGAGAAATCCTTACTAAACGATGGATTCCTGATTCAGCTTTTAACCATCCATATGCATTATGACCTATTAATTTTATTGTAGCACTTTTAATTCCAGCTTCTTCTCCAAGCGTTTCTTCAATTAATTCGACTTTATAGCCTTTGTTTTCTGCCCACTTATTATACATTCTTAGTAACATTTGAGCCCAATCCTGACTTTCAGTACCCCCTGCACCAGGATGAAACTCTATAAATGCTGAGTTAGGATCAGCTTCACCGGATAACATTGCTTCTGAACTTAAGATATTTGCTTTATCAGATAACTCTTCTAAAGATGATAATATTTCTTTTTCTAGTTCATCACTTTTATTTTTATCATTCTCGTAAAGCTCTATTAGTTCAGTAATTTCATCTAAATTTTTTTTAACTTCAAGACACTGATTGATTGAATCCTCCAAATGAGACCGCTCTTTCATAATTTTTTGAGCTTCTTCTTTATTGTTCCATATGTTACCTTCTTCAATCTTTTTATTAAGGTGATCAAGTCTTTCTAAGGATGTTTCCCAGTCAAAGATACCCCCTAACTAATTCTAAACTTCTTTTAATATCATCAACATATTTTAAATAATCATTTCGCATCAATTAATATTAATTGAAATGCTTATTAATAGCATCAACAAATTGATACGAAATATTTGTTAACCAATTTCCACTTCTAAGATTCTTTCTATCGTATTCATTTGTGACAAATCCCAATTCCACAAGCACACTTGGAAAGTCAGAGGATTTTAGAACAGCAAAGCCAGCATATCTGTGTGGATTTTTTAATAACTTAGTTTTTTTAGAAACTCTACTTACCAAAAGAGTCGCAAATTCTGATGAATTTCCTTGAGCATTTTTTAATTTGATTTTATTACTTGTGTAATCTTTTGGATTAACTGCGTTCCTTAAATAGTTCCCTTTGTATTCATTTCTTTTTGTAGAATAACTATTTTCACGACTAGCAAGTTTCTCAGCCTCTCTATCGAGACCCTTATTTGATAGAGTATATATGGAGAAACCTCTTGTGCTTTTTAAATTGGAAGCATCAGCATGAATTGAGATAAATAAATCAGCATTCTTGCTTTTTGCAAAATTGACTCTTTCCGTTAAATGGACAAATCTATCATCTTCTCTAGTTAATAATACTCGATAATTTTTATTCCTCATTAGGTTTTTCTTTAGGATTCTTGAAAACCTTAAAACAATATCTTTTTCTGACACTTCCGAAGGATATGATGTTCCTGGGTCCTTCCCACCATGACCAGGGTCAATTATAATTGTCTTTCTTTTCTTATAATTTAATCTTTTATTAGTTTTCTTTTTATTTTCACTTAAACTTATATTTTCTGAAACTACTTCAAAACTAAGTCTTCTTTTTTGGCCTACACTTGGTCTTAAAATTTTAATTTTTTTTAAGTTACCAGAATTTTTTAAATCAAATACTATTCGAGAAATATTTGATGTATGATTTGCATATCTAACATTAGTTATAATTCCAACTGGTTTTGGAAAAGAAAAATTTTTATCAAAATTAACATTATAAAGATCAACCACTACCCTTGGTGGTGATAGCAGAGGCAAAACCTCATACTTAAAATTTTTTTCTACATCTATTACTACTTTAATTCCGTTATTAATTGACGAAAATCTAATTTTGGATACAGATCCTGTTTCATTGGATAATGTTATTTCTGAGAAAAACATAATACAAATAATTAAAAATAAGTATGATATATTATTAAAAAACCGCATTTTCTAAGATATTTTCAATAGAAGCTTGTCAAACTAACAATATTTAATATAAAGGAGTCGTTAACATGATTAAATACTTATTTATTTAATTAAAGATTATAAGGAATTTATCTTAGGGATTAATTTATAAATTACCCTATAGATTATTAGTTAAGCCATGGAATATTCAGAGACTAGAGATTATTCATTAGAAATATACTTTGAGTATATTTACTCAAAATCTATGGCATTTGGAGATAAATTAAATGACAAACGAAATTTTAATAGATGCAATCCATCAAGAAGAGACTCGGATAGCAGTAATAAAAGAGAAAAGATTAGAAAATTATGATTACGAGTTTGAGGCAAAAAAACCAATTCGCGGCAATATATATCTTGCTAAAGTAATAAGAGTAGAACCATCCTTACAAGCAACTTTCCTTGATTATGGAGGAAATAGGAATGCCTTTTTACCTTTTTCAGAAATTAATTCTGATTATTACCAAATTCCTGCTTCAGATAAAGAAAAGCTTAAAGAACTTGAAAAAGAAGAAAAAGATAAGGAAGGTGAAATCTTACAAGATGAAAAAGAATCTGATGAACCTGATAATATTGGAGGAGATGAATTAGACGAAGTCGAATCTGAACGAAAAAAAATTAAAAGAATTAAGTATAAAATTCAAGAGGTTATTAAGAAGAATCAAATCATATTAATTCAAATATCTAAGGAAGAAAGGGGTAACAAAGGCGCTGCTGCTACGACTTATATTTCAATTCCAGGTAGATATTGTGTTTTAATGCCAAATAGTTCAAGAGGTGGAGGAATTAGCCGAAGAATAAATAATTCAACTGAAAGAAAGAAATTAAAAAATATATTAAATAAATTAGATGTTGCTGATGATATGGGTTTAATTATTAGAACCGCAGGAAGCAAAACAACAGTAACCGAAATTAAAAAAGATTATAAATTTTTAATTAAAAGCTGGAATAAGGTGAGAGAAGACACTTTATCTGCTAACGCGCCATCTTTAATCTTTGAAAATGGAAGTGTAATTCAAAGAACCCTGAGAGACCTTTATTCAAAAGATATTGATAAAATATATGTCCAAGGAGAAGAACAATATAAGGAAGCAAAGAATTTAATGAAAATGATGATTCCTAGTCATGCTAAGAAAGTTCAGAAATGGCGTGAATCTGTACCAATTTTTCAAAAAGATAATATTCAAGACCAACTAAATTCGATTTATTCAGAGAGAGTGCCTTTAAGATCAGGAGGCTCACTTGTCCTTGATCAAACAGAGGCCCTAGTAGCTATTGATGTTAATTCTGGAACATCAAAGAGAGACTACAATATAGAAGACACAGCATTAAGAACGAATCTTGAAGCTGCAGAAGAAATTGCTAGACAATTAAGATTAAGAGATATGGCAGGTCTAATAGTAATTGATTTTATTGATATGGAGAAATTCGCAAATAGAAGAAGTATCGAAAAAAAATTAAAAGAATCTCTTA
>CAZLAN010000020.1:13284-14459 GCA_964557485.1 uncultured Rhodobiaceae bacterium
TAAGAGGTAAAGAGATTAAAATTACTTCTTTTGATGATAACTTAAATATTCTTGGTAAAAATAAAAATCAAAAACCAAAAAAGCCTCAACAGAAGAAAATTAAAGCAGAAAAAAATAAAAATCAAAAACCAAAAAAAGATCAAAAGAAGAAAATTAAAGCAGATAGAAATAAAAATATTAGTAAAGGCAATAAGAATCAGGAAAATAAGAAAAAAGGTAATAATAAGGAAAAAACCTTAGAGGAAAAAAGTAAAAAACCTAAAAATAGATCGCCAAAAGGAAAAAAAGCGAATGAATCTAAGGAAAATAAGAATGAAAAACAAGAAAAAGAATTAATAAAGCCTAGTAAGTTAGATGTAGACATAAAAAAAGAAAAAAGCACAAAGGAAATTATTAAAAATAAAAATTATATTGGGGCTCCAATTAAAGATAATAAAGAAATAAAAGATAAAAAAACTGGATGGTGGAGTAAATAATATTTTTAACTATGTTAAAAAAAAGAAAATAAGTTTTTTATTATTAACAATATTATCTTTTTCTTCACTTCTTAGTTCTGCCAATATAAATGCGGGTGGAATAGCTAGAGATGCCGAAACCGAAGAATTCTTAGAAGAAGTCACTATACCTATTGTTAAAGTCGCGAACTTAAATACTTCTTCAGTAGATATTTATTTATTTAACGAAAATTCAATTAATGCCTTTGTTACTTGCGGACAAAAAATATTTGTGAATACTGGGTTAATAATGGAGCTTGAAGAACCTTCAATGCTAAGAGGTGTTTTAGCTCATGAAACTGGTCATATTGCAGGAGCTCATTTAGCGCGCTCAGATATTGCACTAAAAAAAGCTCAGGCACCCATGCTAATAGGTTTATTGTTAGGTATTGGCGCAGCAGTTGCAGGGGGTGATAGCGATGCTGTTCAAGGAATATTATTAGGAAGCCAACAAATAGCTCAAGGAATGGTAGCAAAATATTCTAGAGGTCAAGAAGCTGCTGCAGATCAAGCCGCATTTCAATATTTAGAAAGATTAGGATTATCATCTAAGGGAATGATAGAAGTATTGTATAAATTTGCTGATCAGGAAGCATTAAGTAGAAAGAGTCAAAGCTCAAGAGTTAGGAGTCATCCTATATCAAGGCAAAGAATAAGAGCTTTAGAAAATCAAGCAACAAA
>CAZLAN010000021.1:0-8608 GCA_964557485.1 uncultured Rhodobiaceae bacterium
CAGAAATTTCGCAAGGCACATTACAATATTTATATGAATTTCAAACTCAAGTTTCTCTACTTACAGGTATGGATGTCTCTAATGCATCTATGTATGATGGTTCAACTTCAACGGCAGAAGCTGTTTCTATGGCGAAGAGAATAACGAAAAAGAATAGAGTTGTTCTTTCTAGCAGTATTCACCCTCATTATGCGCAAACAATAAAGACTGTTTCGGGTATTTCTGATGAAGATCTAAGTTATAAGGGAGATATTTTAGAAAATTTAAAGGATATCGAAAGCCAAATAGATAAAGATACAGCCTGCGTTGTAGTTCAAAATCCTGATTTTTTTGGTTCTTGTCATGATTTATCAGATTTATCTGAGTTTATTCATAACAAAGGTGCGCTTTTAATTGTTGTAGTAACAGAGATATTTTCTCTGGGGGTAATGAAATCACCAGGTGATATGGGGGCAGATATCGTGGCTTGCGAAGGACAATCTTTAGGTAACTCATTAAATTTTGGAGGACCTTATGTAGGTTTGTTATCTACAAGAAAGAAATACTTGAGACAATTACCAGGACGGATAGTAGGTGAATCAGAAGATGTTGATGGAAGGAAGGGATTTGTACTTACTTTATCTGCACGTGAACAACATATAAGAAGAGAAAAGGCTAATTCAAATATTTGTACAAATTCTGGCCTTTGTAGTCTTGCTTTTACAATTCATTTAACTTTACTTGGAGAACTAGGCTTTAAAAAACTTTCACTTCTAAATCACGAATTTACTTGTGATTTTCATGATATGATATCTGAATTACCTGGTTTTAAGGTTATTTCAAAAAATTTCTATAATGAATTCACTTTGAAATTACCCATTAAGGCTGATGATTTTTTAGAATCTATGTCTAAAAAGGGAATTTTAGCAGGTATACCTATTAAAAGATTACTACCTGAGAATAAAAATTTCGATAATTATATTATTGTTGCTTGTACAGAAATGAATACAAAGGACGATTTTGATCTATATGTTAATTCAGCTAAAGAGACCACATCATGAATGAAAAAGGAGAAAATAAAGGATTAGATCACGATGAGCCTCTTTTATTTAATATCGGAGATTTAGATAAATCTGGTGTTGATATTCAGAATCCTAAAAATAAAAAGAATCTTCTGGGTAAAAGTTTTGAGAACAGAAGTATAGGTTTACCTGGATTGAGTGAACCAGAATCAATAAGGCATTATGTTAGGTTATCAAGAAAAAATTACTCAATTGATGCAGGGTTGTATCCTTTGGGTTCTTGCACAATGAAGCATAATCCAAGATTGAATGAGAAATTAGCAAGATTAGATGGCTTTGCAAAAGTACACCCACTTCAGCCATCTTCAACATGCCAGGGTGCCTTAGAATTAATATATGAGATTTCATATTGGTTAAAAGAATTAACAGGAATGGAAGCAGTTACAATGGTTCCAAAAGCAGGAGCGCAAGGTGAGTTATGTGGAATGTTGGCTATAAAACAAGCCTTACTCTCAAAGAAACAATCACATAAAAATAAAGTCTTGGTCCCAGATTCCGCACACGGTACAAATCCAGCCACAGCAGCATTTTTAGGATTTGAAGTAATTACAATAAAATCTCGAGAAGATGGAACATTAGATTTTAAAGATTTCAAAAAAAAGTTAGACGAAAATTTTGCCGCTGCAATGATTACAAATCCAAATACATGTGGTCTATTTGAAAATGAAATTATAGAAATTTCAAAACTCATTCATGATGTTGGAGGTTATTTGTATTGCGATGGAGCAAACTTTAACGCTTTGGTTGGCAAAGTAAAACCTGCTGACCTTGGAATTGACGCTATGCATATAAACCTGCATAAAACTTTTTCTACACCTCATGGGGGTGGAGGGCCAGGCTCTGGTCCTGTTGTTTTTTCTGAACTTCTTTCTGACTTCTGTCCGACACCCGTTATAGAAAAGAAGGATGATACTTTTATCATCTATGAGGATATGAGTGAGAAAATTTTATCTATGTCTTTTGGAAGATTAAGTGCTTTTCATGGTCAAATGGGAATGTTTGTAAGAGCATTATCTTATATGATGAGTCATGGTGCGGATGGGCTTAGGCAAGTCTCTGAAGATGCCGTCTTAAATGCTAATTATATTAAATCATCATTAGAAGATGTTCTAACATCAGCATATAAAGGTTACTGTATGCATGAAGTTTTATTTAATGATGACTTTTTAGAGGGAACTGGTGTTGAAACTATTGATTTTGCTAAGGCCCTTATTGATGAAGGTTATCACCCAATGACAATTTATTTTCCTTTGGTTGTTCATGGCGCCTTATTAGTTGAACCCACAGAAACAGAGTCTAAACTTTCTATCGATCAGTTTATTTCAACAATAAGAAATTTAGCAGAAAAAGTTCAAGAGGATCAAGATTTCTTCAAAAAAGCTCCTAAATATACACCAATTAGACGTTTAGACGAAACTATGGCAGCACGAAATCCTGTGTTACGATGGAAAAAAGAGGATGTTATTGCAGCTGAATAGTGCCAAATCTTTTAATTGAAAAGAAAAAAAATAAGTTAAATTATAAAATAATTGCGGGCGTTGATGAGGCAGGAAGAGGTCCTTGGGCTGGTCCAGTTTTTTCGGCAGCAGTTATTCTGAATGATAATAACATTCCAGAAGAAATAAATGATTCAAAAAAATTATCTGAGAAGAAAAGAAATAATATTTATTTAGAGATAATTTCGAACCATACTTACGGTTTAGGCATAGCTGAAGTGGATGAAATTGATGAGTTAAATATTTTAGGTGCTACTCTTTTATCTATGGAAAGAGCAATTAATAACCTTGCTGTTAATCCAGATTTTATTTTGATAGATGGAAATCATAAACCAAAAATAGAAATTGACTCCGAAAGTGTAATTAAAGGTGATACTAAGTCATTATCAATTGCGGCAGCATCAATTATTGCAAAAGTTGAAAGAGATAAATTTATGAGAAAATTAGATGTCCAATTCCCAGCCTATAATTGGAGAAAAAATAAAGGTTATGGAACAAAAGATCATCAAAATGCATTAAACAAGTATGGAGTAACTAAATATCACAGGAAATCTTTTTCACCTGTTCGCAAGATATTGAGTCTCCAAGGGTAATTGAGACTCAATATATAGAAATATTAAAATATTTTAGATCTTCTATTGACCATTTTCTTAATTCCTAAGAGGATGATATTTGTATGAATTATAAATTACTTAAAAAAGCTAATATTGAAGTTAATAAGATTTATAAAGGTGATTCCTTTAGTGTTCTTAAAACTTTACCTTCTAATTCTATTGATCTTGTTTTTGCGGATCCGCCTTACAATTTACAACTAAAAAATGAGCTATCACGACCCGATTCAACTATTGTTTCCGCTGTAAACGATGAATGGGATCAATTTGAGAATTTTCAGAAATATGATGAGTTTACGAATGATTGGTTAAGTGAAATTAAAAGAATTGTTAAACCAGATGGTACAATTTGGGTTATTGGGTCTTATCATAATATCTTTCGAATTGGAAAAGCTATTCAAGATCTCGGTTTTTGGATTCTTAATGATATTATATGGCGAAAAACCAATCCAATGCCTAACTTTCGGGGAACAAGATTCACTAATGCACATGAGACTTTAATTTGGGCATCGCATAGTAAAGATTCAAAATATGATTTTAATTATCAAGCAATGAAATCTCTTAATGAAGGTCTACAGATGCGTTCAGATTGGAGTTTGTCTATCTGTTCTGGAAGGGAGAGACTGAAAAATAATAATGGTAAAAAGATTCATTCCACTCAAAAACCAGAATCATTACTACATAGAGTAATTTTAGCATCTACTAAACCAGGAGATATTGTTTTAGATCCATTCTTTGGAACTGGAACCACAGGTGCTGTGGCTAAAAAACTAGGAAGAAATTATGTAGGAATTGAAAGAGACGAAAATTACATCAAAGCGGCAAAGAAGAGATTAAAAAATATTTCTCCACTGAAGAATGATATTTTAAGTGTAACTGAATCAAAAAAAGAGCAAATACGAATTCCTTTTGGAAGTCTTGTTGAAAATGGAATTATTAAGCCAGGAAGTGTTTTAAAAGGACCAGAAACACTTAAGGCAAGAAAATTTTCTGCCAAAGTTAGAGCAGATGGAAGTATTTATTCCAAAGGAGAGAATGGATCAATTCATCAGATGGGGGCTAAATTACAAGGAAAAGAGTCTTGTAATGGATGGACTTTTTGGCATTTAGAAAACAAAGGCGAGCTTAAAGTTATAGATTCGATAAGAGAAGAATTTATAAAATCATCTACAGAAAGTTAAATAATATTTCTAGAGTTAGAAAAATAGAAACAATAAATCCAAGTGAGTTGTTGCTTTTAAAAATTCTTAAACAATTTTCTCTTTCGTTAATTTTAAGATAAAAAATTTGCAACAATAAGTGAGTAAACAAAATTACAATTAATATGTAAATTAATGCACTTACTTTTATAGTTAATAATGTTGAGGAAAAAATTGTAAAAAATGTAAGGTAAAATATTATTAATGCTATTTTAGTATTTTTTCCTAACCATATAGCTGAAGATTTTAAACCTAATATCGTATCATCCTCTCTATCTTGATGTGCATATATTGTATCATAACCGACTGTCCAAAAAATACATGATATATATAAGATCACTGGATAGTATGACAGTTCATTTGAGAACGAGAGCCATCCAAGTATAGCGCCCCAATTAAATGTTATTCCAAGAAATATCTGTGGCCACCAAGTTATTCTTTTCATAAAAGGGTATATAAAGATAGGAAATAAAGAAAGGCATCCTATTGATATTACTAGGTTATTAAATTGTAATAATATACCTAATCCAATAATCAGCTGGAGAAGCAAGAAAATTATTGCTCCTTTGCTCGAAACTCTTTTTGATGCAAGGGGTCTATTTTTTGTTCTTTCAACATTTTTATCGAAATCTTTATCTAAAAAATCATTCCATGTACATCCCGCACCACGCATTATTATTGATCCAATAAAGAATAATATAAAATAACTTATAGGAGGGAATTCTGATATTTTGACTCCATAGATCAATAAAGACCAAATACATGGCCAAAAAAGCAGCATAAAACCTATAGGTTTATCGTATCTTGCAAGTTCTACCCATGGTAATAGTTCTTTATATAAATCTTTGGGTAACAAATATTTTTTTTTATTTGTCATAAATTTTCCTTACCGCTATTTAACATGTTATTTATCTTTTGGTATTATTTTTTAGTTCTATGAGTTTGGTAAGAGTTTACATAAATAAAAAAATTAAAAAGGGTTTTTTAGATTTAGATAAATCTCAAACACATTATTTAAGTAATGTCATGAGATTAAGAAGTGAAGATTCTTTGAATATTTTTAATGAGAATGATGGTGAATGGGAGGCCAGTGTTTCTAAAGTAAAAAAAGATTCTTTTACTATAAAGGTTAAAAATTTTATTGGATCTCAACCTGAGCCTTCAGATATTTGGGTTTTATTTGCTCCAGTAAAAAGCTTAAGAGTTGATTTCATTTCCCAAAAGATTACTGAATTGGGTGCTAGGCTAATTTGGCCTATACTTACTGAAAGAACACAAATAAGAAAAATTAAATCTTCAAGAATCATCGCAAATGCAATAGAGGCTGCTGAACAATGTGGTTCTACTCATATCCCAATGGTTAATGAGGTTGAGAAATTAGAACATGTAATTGAAAATTGGTTAGACTTATCAAAAGATAGGATTTTAATTTTTTGTGATGAAAATTCTACAATAAAATTTTCTGAAGCATTAGATAAAATAAAAGAATCGAATAAGAATGATAAATGGGCAATATTAGTTGGTCCAGAAGGTGGTTTTAGTAATTCCGAGAGAGAGAAAATTTTGAATTTAAAGAATTCTGTTAGTCTAACTTTAGGTAAAAGAATTTTAAGATCTGATACCGCTATAGTAAGCGCATTATCAGTTTTCCATTCTTTTTTGGGTGATTGGAAAGAGTAGTTAAGATTTAATTTAGTTAAAAGTTTATGGTAAAAATAGAATCTAAAGATCAATTAATAGAGTTTATTAAGGGTGGAGAAAAGGATCCTGCTAATTTTAAAATAGGGACTGAGCATGAAAAGTTTGTTTTCAACCTCTCTAATAATAAGCCAGTCAAGTATGACGGTGAAAAAGGCATTAAGAATCTGCTAACTAGTCTCGAAGAATTTGGATGGGAATCTGTTAAAGAAGGTAACAATATTATTGCTCTTTCAAGGCCTGATGCATTAGGTGGGGGTTCTATAACTCTTGAGCCCGCAGGTCAGTTTGAATTATCAGGATCAATGCTAGAAACTGTTCATGATACAATAAAGGAAATAATTGAGCATAAATCGCAAATATCTTTAATAGGTAAAAAATTAGATCTAGGATTTCTGTCTTTAGGTTTTACGCCAAATTGGAAGAGAGAAGACATGCCTGTTATGCCAAAAGAAAGGTATCAGGTTATGAAAAGATATATGCCAACTAAAGGTGATCATGGCTTGGATATGATGTTCCGTTCATGTACATCTCAAGTTAATTTAGACTATTCATCAGAAGAAGATATGATTAAAAAGTTTCGAATATCGTTACTAGTTCAACCTTTAGTTACAGCTTTATTTTCTAATTCTCCCTTTAAAGACGGAAAGTTAAATAGTTATAAATCTTATAGAAGTGAGGTATGGAAAGATACAGATCCGGATAGAACTGGAATTCTACCATTCGTTTTTAAAGATGATATGAGTTATGAGAGTTATGTAAATTATGCTTTAGAAGTCCCAATGTATTTTATTTATAGAGATGGAAGTTACATAGATCTTGCTGGAAGCTCTTTTAAAGATTTCATAGAAGGTAAATTAGATAAGATTTCTAATTATTCTGCATCAATTGAAGATTGGGAATTGCATTTAACAACCATATTTCCTGAGGTAAGATTAAAAACTTACCTTGAAATGAGAGGCGCTGATACAGGCGGAATAGATCAGATATGCTCTCTTGCAGCTTTTTGGACAGGTTTACTCTATGATAATAATGCCTTGGATAAAGCTGAGGAATTGTTAAAAGATGTTGATGTTACTGAATTAATTGAAGTAAGAAATTTAGTTCCAAAAGAAGGATTAAATTGTGTTGTAGGTAAATATAATGTTTACAATTTAGCATCTGAAATTATTGAATTATCTCTTCAAGGATTAAAGAGCCGAAATAAATTAGATATTAAAGGAAATGACGAAACTAAATACTTAAAACCAATAATTAAAATCTTAAAAGACAAAGAAAACCCAGCTGATAAACTTATAAGAAAATATAATTACGAATGGAATAAAGATATTAAGAATATTTATGAAGAATGTGTTTTCTAAGTTTTGCTATTTTACAAAATTATGTGTAAATTATTTTCTTTTAAGGATAAAAATTTATGAATTTTGATTTTTCAGAAGACCAAAAATTATTAAAAGAACAAGTTTCCAAATTTTTGGCAGATAATTGCTCTCTTTCAGTTGTAAGGGAGATATTAGAAGGTGAAGCACCTTATTCAGAAGATGTTTGGAAGGGTTTGGTAGAATTAGGTTTAACTGGAACTACAATACCTGAAGAGTACGGTGGTATTGGGTTAGGTGTCCTTGAACTATGCGTTATTGCGGAAGAGCTTGGTAGGGCTTCTGCGCCTGTTCCCTTCTCTTCATCTGTTTATCTTGGAACAGAGGCTATTAGGATTTTTGGGACAGAAAGCCAAAAAGAGAAATGGCTACCTATGTTAGCAGTTGTTGAAATAATATCCACTTTTGCTCTTGCTGAAACAAGTTCTGAACCTACAGAAAAGAATATAAAAACTCTATTTTCTGGAGGGAAAGTTACAGGGCAGAAGATCCCTGTTGCTGATGGCAGCTACGCTGATATTGCTGTCGTGGTAGTTAAAGACAGTGATTCAGATATAATTTCGTTAGCAATTGTAGAATTGAATTCAAAAGGGGTAGAGAGAAACACAGTAAGCACTTTAGATCCATCAAGAGACCATGCTGATATAATTTTTAAAGATGCTGATGCTGAATTAATGGATGTAGCTGGTGAAGGTTGGGATGCAGTAGAACGAATACTTGATTCAGCAGCTGTCTTAATGGCTTTTGAGCAAATTGGTGGTGCAGAGGCCTCTCTTAATATGGCAAAAGAATATGCCCTTGATAGATATGCATTTGGGAGGCAAATCGGTTCTTATCAAGCTATAAAGCATAAATTAGCAGATATGTATGTTTAAATTGAACTCGCTAGATCAAATAGTTTTTATGGAGCTATGATGTTGAATGATGAGGGTGCTGATCTCAAAATATCTGCTGCTGCATCGAGAATTGCTGCTACAGATGCATTTAATTTTGCTGCTCAAGAGAATATTCATACTCATGGTGGCATTGGATTTACTTGGGAAGCCGATACCCAATTCTTTTATAGAAGAAGTCAAGTTCTTGCCCTTGCTTTAGGAAGTTCATTAACTTGGAAAAATAAACTTGTAAACCAACTAGAAGCTAAGAATATAAGTTAAAGGAGAT
>CAZLAN010000021.1:8708-14170 GCA_964557485.1 uncultured Rhodobiaceae bacterium
ACAGCTATTCAATCCGTTATCTATTCACAAGAAGAGTCAAAATATAATGTACCAACAGGATTTTTTGAGATTGGTTTGGGAATGTGTATTCCAACTATGATGGCTTGGGCTACTCCAGAACAAAATGAACGATATGTTAAACCAGCTCTTCATGGAGAAGAAGTTTGGTGCCAGTTATTTTCTGAGCCTGCTGCTGGTTCAGATGTTGCCGGTGTCAGGACTAAGGCAGAAAAAGATGGCGATGATTGGATCATCAATGGTCAGAAAGTATGGACATCAGGAGCTCATTTTTCAGATTTTGGAATTATTGTTGTACGTACTGACCCTAATGTTGCTAAACATAAAGGGCTTTCCTTCTTTTTCCTTGATATGAAATCCGAAGGTATTGAAGTAAAACCTATTAGGCAGATTTCAGGGGGAGCTAATTTTAATGAAGTTTTCTTTACTGATGTTAGAATTCCAGATTCACAAAGACTTGGAGAAGTTGGTGAAGGGTGGAAGGTTGCTCTTACAACTTTAATGAACGAGAGACTTGCGATAGGTGTTCCTAAATCTGCAGATTATTCATCGCTTACAAAAGCCGCAAAAGAATTAGATATCAATGATGAGCCTGCTATAAAAAATGATTTAGTGAGATCAAAAATAGCAGACTGGTATATTCAGGCTGAAGGTCTTAAATATACTAAAATGAGAACATTAACATCCCTTTCAAAAGGTGAAACACCTGGTCCTGAAAGCTCAATTGGTAAGATAGTTTCGGCTCCTAAAATGCAAGATTTAGCTTCTTTTGCGATGGATTTACAAGGTGCTGCGGGAATTATGAATGATGCTGAAATCACTTTATTGCATTCTATATTTCAAAGCCAATGGTTAAGTGCTGCAGGATACAGAATAGCTGGTGGTACAGATGAGATTTTAAGAAATATAGTTGCTGAAAGAGTTCTAGGATTACCTCAGGATGTAAGAGTGGATAAATCAGTTCCTTTTAATGAATTACCGAGCGGACGTTAATAATTAAACTGAACCTGATTAATGTTTTTTCCTTTAATGTCTTTTAAAGAAAGAAGAGCTATATTGTCATTAATGAATTCTATCAAACCGTAATTTTCCCATACATATAATTCGTTTATTCTATTAGGCCCAGGTTCAGGAGGTCTATTTTTATATCTTGAAGCCCATGCTCCACCGGGTAAATTTAGAGAACTAGATGTGATTTCATAAATATTTTTACCGGATAAAGTTTTATCTTTGTAAATTCCACCTGCATGTCTATCACCAGAGATAATGATAGTGTTTTTTAAAGAATTACTATCAATTAAATTATATAATTTCTTTTTTTCTAAAGGTAGAAGCCCCCATTTCTCAAAACCATGACCTTCGGCGATAATCTGTATGCTTGACACTATAATTCTTACATTAACATTTTCTTTGAGTTTCTCAGTTAACCAATCCCATTGCTCTTTGCCAAGTATTGTTTTTGAACTATCTAAATCATTAACATATCGTTCTTTTAAAGGTGCGTTTCTTTTATCTGTTGCTTTAAAAGAGGATTTAAAATATCTGGTATCAAGAAAGATTATTTGAAGGATACCTCCTTGGATATCTTTTTTTGTTTCAAAATAAAGACCAGAATGTTGTCTTCTTTGATCATTTAAAGGAACTTCCCAGAAATCAAGAAATAATTTTTTTGCTTCATCTTTATATACATATTCAGACCCACCATCATTTTTACCAAAATCATGATCATCCCAAATAGCCATTACTTCATTAGTTTCCTTTAAATCTTTAAAAGGAATTTTTTTCTTTTGCTTTATATAGGATTTTTTTAGCTTATTAGTATTTCCAGTTTTTTTATCATCGCCATAAACATTATCACCCATAAATATGAAGATGTCTGATTTCTCATCTAGTATTGAATCCCAAATAGGTTGAGACTTATCTTGGCTAAGACATGATCCTAGAGAAATTTTATCTATAGTTTTAGCATTTATCGGTAATGATAAAATTAAAAATAGAAATAAGATTAATCTCATAATTATTCATTCAAAAAAAGGTGCTAAATAATAGCACCTTTTCTTAATATGTCATTGAAATTAAAATTGGTATTTTACGCCAACTTTAAGTTGCCATACAGATTTTCCAATTTTTCTAACAGGGTCTCCATCAATATCAAATTGGTTAAATACATATCGACCTTGATCATCAACTTCTGCCTGAACTACGCCACGTGAATTCATTGTTCCGCCTGCATAGTTTTCAAATCCGCCCCAATCAGAATTAATAAGGTTTAAAACATTTTCGATATCTACATAAAAAGTCGCCCTACCTTTAATACCACCAGTTGGTAATTGTTGAGCTATCCTTACATCAAACGTACCTTCCCAAGGGCTATTAAAGCTGTTTCTAGGTACAGCATTTCCTCTATAACCAGAAAGCCCAGAGTCTTCAAGAAATTGATTAAAAGCGTCTAAATCAAAACCATCAGCATATAATACATTTGGATCATTCAGGGATGGAACATATAATAAATCGATATTTTCACCATCAGTTCTATAACCACTCATATCTCCTAAGAATGTATAACTGAATGGTGTTCCAGATTGCCTAAATCCATTAAGAGCGATACTTGTTTCAAGATCTCCAAAAATATTTCCTTTCCAACTTAATTTATAGTCAAAAGCATGTTCTACTTCGTAATGTGAAGGAGAATTTACTGGGGATAAGTGGTCAAAAACAGGAAATCGTACTGCACTAGAGAAAATAATTGAACTTGTCATCGCATGTGCCATTTCACGTTCTTGATGTGCATAGGAAAGATAAAGATCAATTCCGTTATCAAAACTTTTCTCAAAAGAAACACTATAAATATCACTCTCAGGTTCAACATCCTTAAATGTTGTTAAATAACCTACATAACTACATCCTCCGTAAAGAGGTCTGTTGTCTGCAAGAGCATTACCTTTTGGATCACAGCCACCTATATAAGCACCAACAGGATCCTCCTCTTTCATATGCAAGTAATTAGCCCTAATAGTAAATGGACCAAGCTTACCAATATCAAGGTCTGCAGTAACACCCAAGTGCAATTTAGTAATAGATGGAATTCCAAAGTCTTTATCCATCATATTTGTGTATCCACCAGTATCACCAGCTTCATTTCTTACCAATGCTAATGCTGCATCTCCAGGATAGCTCTCAGGAGTTCCTGGTGTTGGTAGGTTTCCACTTCTTGCTCTAAGTTTATTTCCAGGAAGACCAAGACCAGTATCTATGTATGGTCCGCCATACCAAACTGGGGGAAGATTTCCACTAAACTCACCCCAACCAAAAGTGACTAAAACATTGTCTTGAGCTTGCCAGTCTAGAGAAAAGCGAGGCATAAGAATATCTTCTCCATCTAGGTTTACATCATTTTCTGGAGCAGCTCTAAATGTGTCGCCAGTCCATTTATACCAAAAGGAATTTTTTTCTGGAACAGAATCCATACCAATTTCTTCATATCTAAATCCAATTCTAGCAGTAAGATCAGGGGAAATATCCCAAGTGTCTTGAAGATAAATAATTGTAAAGTCCATATTAAATCTTCCCGCTGCATCTAGAGGGTTATTGGTATCAGCGTTTCTGTAATCCAATTCTTTTAAATTACCAGAAATGAAATCGTCTATAGAATTATAGTCATATTCACCTAAACTATTTCTAGAAAACATATTAAACATATCATTTTCAACGACCTTATAGCCTAGCTTAATGGCATGATTGCCTATGTCATAATATCCTGCAATTTCATATTGCTTTCTATTTGTTTCAATTTGGTTTGCGTGTCTATATTGATCAGGCCCAAAGAATACGGTCCCCCCAGATGCAACTCCTATTCCTACTTCGCCAATTGAAGTATCTCCTACTGGTGTATTTGGATTACTTACATCTGTATCAGAAATTAAAATCTTTGTTGAAAAATTATCTGTCCAATCTGAATTCAATTCGAGCTTCATAGATTCGTATTCCTTATTAATTCTATACCAGTCACTTGATAATGGTAGACCCCAAGTACGATTGAAGTAAGCTGACTCTGTAAAACCTTCAGTTAGATTGTAAGTAAATGTTAGATTATGGTTATCTGATAGGTTTGCATCAAGCCTAAGAAATGTTTTCTCATCTTCTTCCTCTCTGGCCTTATTATAAGAACCAGCATCATAACCAATTACATCTTGAGCAGCCTTTATAACTGCATCAGCTTCAGATTTTGTGACAAGACCTGATTGAAAAGCAAGCATTGAAAGAGGGTCTGATGCTTCATATTTTTCATATCCCAAAGAAAAGAACAATTTATCTTTTATAATAGGCCCATTAAAGGTCATTGAGAAAAGTTTAGTATCAGGATCTGGATGATCAGTTTTTTTACCAAAAGGTTCATCACCGCTATCTTGAGATGCCTCTAAAGTAACAGAACCATGAAAATCATTTGTTCCAGCTTTGGTAGTTAAGACAATATTACCGCTTAGCGCTTCACCTAATTCAGCGTCATAATTAGCAACTTTTACTGAAACTTGTTCTACTAAATCGATTGATATAGGCATTCTATTAGTAGGATAAGCATTACTGCTTAATCCATAAGAATCATTTGCGCTTACACCATCAATTACAAAGCCAATTAAACGAGGCATTCCACCAGCAAATGAAAGACGACCTTCATTATCAACTGTTACAAAAGGATCTAGCCTTGCAATATCTTTAATATCCCTATCAATTGATGGTAATGTTTCTAAATCTTCTGCAGTAAAAGTTGATCCTGGGCCTACTCCTAGTGTACCAAAACTAACTGCTTGTCCCGTAACTATTATTTCTTCTATATTTGAACCACCAAGTTGAATACTAAGAGTGTATTCACCTCCAAGGCTTGTATAAACACCTGACCTTAAAGAGCTATCACCTGCCTTAGTTGCTCTCACATCGAATGGACCACCTAATCTTAAGCCTCTTGAATAGAAAGAACCCGAATTATTAGTAGTTGTAGAAGATTTGGTTCCTGAAGGAACATGTGTTATTTGGATTGAAGCTCCAGATACAAGATTGCCTGATTCATCAACAACAGAACCTCTTATAATACCAGTAGTTTGTTCAGCAAGAACATTATTTGGAACTACTAACCATAAAGAAAAAATAAGTAATGAAAAGACAGTAAAAGATTTTGAAATCTCTTTAAATTTTGTAAGAAACATTTGCGACCCTTTATTTAAAATTAGATAGAAACTAATAGTTAAAAAAAATAATTAACCCAATTAGTTTTTATCATAAATAATGGTCAATTAGGATATTTTTTTTATAAAATCTTTATTAATTTTTTTAAAAATGTGAATAAAAAAAATGGCCCGAATAAAATATTCGAGCCATTTGATTAATTTTCTTGGATTTAAAAAGAAGCTTTAAATGTTACTCCAAGTGTTGAAGGTTCATTCCACCAG
>CAZLAN010000022.1:0-14105 GCA_964557485.1 uncultured Rhodobiaceae bacterium
CATTTGCTCCTATAAAACAATTTTCACCTATTTGAACATTTGCAGCAATTACAGAATTAGAACCTATAAAAGTATTATTACCAATATTAACAAGATCGCCTATTACAGCACCCTTCTCGATAACCGAATTTTTTCCAATAACTGCAGTTTTAGAAACTCCTGATTCTTGACCATCTTTAACTCCAGAAAGATAATCTTGATTTAACTCTTTTGGATAAAATTTTTGAGAAATTAAAGCAAATCCTAAATAAGGGTCTTCTACAAATATTAAAGGCATTCCTTCTGAAGCAAAATTCTTATGCTCTTCCTTAATTATACATGCACCAGCAGAACTATTTTTTAATTCTTCTGAGAAAGATAAATTAGAAAAAAAACTAATGCTTTTAGAATTTGCTAAATTCAATGATGAAATATCATCAATTAATATATCTTCAAAATTAGATGAACTAATTTTTCCTTTTATAATATCAGATAATTCTTTTAATTTATAAGGCCCAGATTTCTCGAAAAATCTATTATCACTCATAAGAAAAATTTTTAATCTTCGTCAACATTAACATCAATCTTAGGAAGTCTTTGATTAAGTTTTTTAATAACTTCAGCTGATACATCTAACTTAGGATCTGCAAATAAAAGAGCTTGCCTCTCTAAAAGAATTTTTGCTCCTTTTTCATTCACTATCTCAGTAAGAATTGGACTTATGACTGAATCAATTGAATTTGAGGCTCTTTGTATTGCCTGTTGAATCTGTTGCAATCTTACATTTAGCTCATTTTGTTTTTCTTCGGCTTCTTTTCTTAATCCTTCAGCACGTTCTTGGAAAACTTCAGGAGATAGAAGCGTTCTTTCATCCTCTAACTTTTTTCCTTTTTCTTGAAGAGATTTTGTAATGTCATCTCTTAATTTAATTATCTCACTATTTAAAGCTTCACTTTGTTTTCTTAAAGAGGAACCTGCTTTTGATTGCCCAACAATGTATTGTAAATTAATAAATAAAATATCTTCTGCAGCAATTGATTTTTCTGAATAACTTGTCAAAAACATTGCCGCAATAGCAATAACCAAATATTTTTTCATAACCTTTCCTCCATTAACTTAAGTGATGCTAACATAACTATAGAAAATGCTTAGATCAATCATTAAAAATTGACCAATAAACATATGTTACACAAAGTTACTAATCTAAAAAGTGATTAGAATTTTGTTCCGCCGCTAAACCTAAAAAACTTAGCATCATCATAATCTTCAGAAACTACTGCTCTACCAATATCAAACCTTATTGGCCCAAAAGGTGAATTCCAGTTCAATGTAACCCCTACAGTTGCCCTAAAAGTCGCATCATCTACAAATCTAGTACATAATTGTCCATATATCTCGTTTAACCCTGCGCTATCGTTTCTACAAGCTTCATCAATTGCAGAATAGTTTTTGCTTAAGAGACTTGTCAGATTATAAAAAGGACTATTATCTTCACCCAAGAGTTCTTGGGCTCTATATGTATTTAATACTCTATCTTCATCATCATTTTTACCTAATATACCAAAATCAGTAAATAGAGCTGTTCTTAATCCAAATTCATCCGGAAGTCCTAGCGGGACTGTAATCTCAAAAGTACCAATAGCAAAGAATTCTGCCCCCCTCGGTCTATCAGTGATAATTTCTTTTGGGCCAACGCCTGCCCTGTCAAATCCACGGAAAGTATTTCCACCTTTAAAAAACCTGTCATTAATCCTTAGATTATTGCTTCCGTAATTATAAATATAACCACCACTACCTCCTACATTAAGGACCCAATCACGAGCTATTTCATAATAATACCTACCGCCAACACTTGTTCTAATATATTCTGAATCTCCGAGTAAACCTGCAATATCTTGACCAACTGAGAATGTCCAACCGCGAGTTGTATCGATTGGATCGTCTCTAGTATCAATTACATAACTATAACCAATCTCAGATTTATTAGCATTATAGTCATCAGCCAAATTATACCCGCTTTGAAAATAATAACTTTCAATTTCTTCTTTAAGGTATCGATAAAATACTGATAAGCTTGCATATTCTGCCATTGGCCAAACTGCTCTAATTGAAGCACCTGATTGCGTAGATCTATAAGATGAATATCTTCTATAATCATTATCAATATGAAATATATCAAAACCAGCTGTTAATCTTCTTCCTAGAAAATAAGGCTGAGTAAATCCAATTTCAAATTGCTTTCTTCTTTCTGAAGTTGATATATTTAATCTTACTGATTGTCCTCTTCCTAATAGATTTCTTTCAGAAATACCAATTTCAAGAAGTAAACTTTCTGCAGATGAAAAGCCAGCACCCAGAGATAATTCTCCTGTAGGCTGCTCTTCAACTTCAAAATCAACTATCATTCTGTCTTCTTGGCTTCCAGGTCTTATTGAAGTTTCAACCTCTCTAAAATATCCAAGAGATTTTATTTTTGTCTCTGATCGATCTATTAATACCTTATTATATGCATCTCCTTCTGAAACCCTTAATTCTCTTCTAATAACTTCATCGCGAGTTCTGGTATTTTCATTTATATTAATTTTTTCAATGTAAACTCTTGGGCCCTCTTCAATTAAATATGTTATATCTACAACACCTTCTTCTCTTTTTCTTCTTACCCTAGGTCTAACCTCTGCAGATGCATAACCTTCTTCGCCAACTGATAATGTTAGCTGATCGACTGTAAGGTCTATATCTGTTGCTTTGTATATACTGCCTTTATTGTGCTCTATTAGATACAAAAGGTCATCAGTATTCATATTCTCCAAGGAACTTTCGATAAAAGCATCTCCAAACTCATAAATTTGACCCTCATCAAGCACAAAAGTGATAACAAAATTTTTACCATCTTTAGTTAGTTCTGCTACAGCAGAAACAACCTGGAAATCTGCATAACCCTCATCTAGATAAAATTTTCTTAATTGTTCTCTATCGTAAGCAAGTTTATCAGGGTCATAAGAATCATCTGAAGAAAAAAACTTCCACCATTTAGATTCTTGAGTTACTAGTTGGCTTTTTAATTTTCTATCACGAAAACTTCTGTTACCTAGAAAATTAATAGATGACACACCAGTTGTTTGTCCTTCTGTAATTTCAAAAATTAGATCTATTCTATTTTGAGGTTGTCTGATTACTTTAGGTTCGATAAATGCAGAAAATCTTCCTGACCTTCTATAAAGCTCAATTAATCTTTGAACATCTGCTTGAACTTTTGATCTTGTGTAAACTGATCGTGGACCAAGTTCAATTTCTTCTTCAAATTTATCATCTTTTAAAGCCTTGTTACCCTCAAAATCAATTCTGTTAATTATAGGGTTTTCAATTACGAAAACAATCAATCCAGAATTTTCATATCTTATTGCAACATCAGCAAACAAACCTGTATTAAAAAGAATTTTTAGCGACCTATCGACTTCTTCATCACTATATAAGTCTCCAGGCCTCACCGTCATATATGAACGAATTGTATCTGCTTCAATTCTTTGAGACCCCTTAACCTCAATAAACATAATTCTTTCATAAATTTTAACTTCTTGATTATCACTATTAAGCTCTTGAGAGTTAATACCTATAAATAAAAAGGATGCTAAAAATATAGCTTTTGTAAATACTGTTAATTTGTATTTCAGCATATTTATCCTTTTTTATTATTATAATTTTCTATAACCGACTTATATCAAGAAAAGTTACAAATATCATTAAAGCAATTAATAGGCTCATGCCGATTTGCATACCTATTTCTTGTGTTTTTTGACTTAAGGGTTTTCCATTTAAAACCTCGATAGAATAATAAAGTAGATGACCTCCATCTAATACAGGTATAGGTAAAAGATTTATAATGCCAAGATTGACAGAAATTGCAGCAATTAAAGCTAAAAGAGGAACTATTCCATAATTAGATATTTCACCTGATATTTGAATAATTTTGATTGGACCGCCCATTTGATTGACTGACTCCCTTCCGGTAATCAGTTTTCCTAAATAAGCTAAAATTTTTATCGATAAAGTATATGTTTCCTTTGATCCTCTGTAAATGGACTCAATAAAACCATATTTTTTTAACTCTATATGTTCAGGGTTTTGACTTCCCATGATTCCAATTCTTGCTGATGAATAATTGGACCCAAACCTATCTTTTCCTTCAATAATTTCTGGTGAAAGAGATACTCTTATCACAGATCCCATCCTAACTATTTCTAATTCTATTTCTTTGTTAGGACTGCTAATAATATGTTCTCTTAATTCATTAAAAGTATATATTTCTTGATTATTTAAAGAGATAATTTCATCACCAGGCTTTAAGTTTGCGTTATATGCAGGAGTATCTTTTACAACATCTCCTATATATGGTTTAAGAATGTTTTCACCTCTAAAAAAGAAAATAAAAGAAAATATAAAAATCGCCAGAATAAAATTAAAGATAGGACCTGCTGCAGTTGTAGCTATTTTTCTCCAAACAGATTTATTATGAAAATTCTTTTCATCGCTTAAATTATGAGTAGAGTTATCTTTTTTCTTTCCAGAGGGATTCTCGTCGCCAGAAAACTTAACATACCCTCCAATAGGAAGAATTGCCAATCTCCATAATGTACCAGATTTATCATATCTTCCCCAAATTTGTTTACCCATTCCAATAGAAAAAGTTTCTACCCCTATTCCACACATCTTTCCAATTGAGTAATGCCCCAATTCATGAATAAAAACTACAATTGTTATAAGAAGAGCAAAAGCAAAAAAATATTGTATTACAGTGGGTAAATATGAAATTATATTTTGAATTATATCCATTTAAAGCCTCTGATTTATTAATTCCTCTGTTTTAATTCTCGACAAATTATCTAGATCGAGAATATATCCAAGATCTATAGTTTTATCAAAATTTCTAATATTTAATGAGCTTGAAACATATTCTATAGCCTCTTCAACTACAACCAAAATATCTAGAAAATTAATCCTTCTATCTAAAAAAGCCCTAACAGCCACCTCATTTGCTGCATTAAGTATAACTTGTAGATTTTGTTCTTTGCTCTTTAAAATAGAACGCACCAATCTTAAGGCATGAAAATCTTCCTCGTTAATATTCTCAAAAGTTAAATTACTAAGTGACTCAATATTTAAAGCTTTAGAATTGTCTTCAAAAGAATTCGGCCAATAAAGAGCAAATTTTATAGGATGTTTCATATCTGGCTCTCCAAAAGAACCTAAAATAGAATTATTCTTAAAAGATACAATACCGTGTGCAATTGATTGTCTGTGAATTAAAACCTTAATTTCATCTTCTGAAAGACCAAAAAGATGTTTTGCTTCAATTATTTCTAACCCCTTATTCATTAGGGTCGCAGAATCCACAGATATTTTCTTTCCCATTTTCCAATTAGGATTTTTAATAGCATCCGAAGGAGTAACGCTTAATAATTTATTTTTTGAAAACCCATAAAATGGACCTCCAGAAGCCGTTAAATAAACTTTATCTATTGGGTTTTTATTAGATTCAAGAATTTGGAATATTGCACTATGTTCACTATCTAAAGGAATGATTTTAACTTTTCTCAATTTAGCTTCATCCATTATTAATGAACCTGCAGATACAAAGCACTCTTTATTAGCTATGCAAATTATTTTTGAATTTTTAATAGACTCAACCAAAGGTTCTAAACCTGCTAAACCAACAATACCCGCCACAACAACATCAGTTTTTTCTTTAGCACAATCTATTAAACCTTCTCTTCCAACCAAACATATAATATTCTTATTATTTATCTTTTCAGTAATAAATTTATAATCTTCATTATTTCCAAAACATATTAATTTAGGATTAAATTCTTTTGCTAAAGATATAAGTTTTTCAGTATTTCCGTGTGATGTAAGTACTTTTATTTTAAATTTATCAGGATCTTGTCTTATTACATTTAAAGCAGTGGTTCCAACAGAACCAGTTGCACCAAAGATAGAAATAGAAATTTTTTTCATAAATATTATCCAATAATAATTTTTAAAGGATCATCTAAATATCCAAATAAAATTAACAATGGTAATAATAAGAAGAAAACAGCTAAAATGCTATCAGCTCTGTCAAATAAACCTCCATGACCTGGTAAGATATTTCCAGAATCTTTTAACTGTGTTTTTCTTTTTAAAAAAGAAAGTAGTAAGTCTCCCATAATGGAAAACAAAACAATTACTAAGCCAATCACTAAATTTAATAAAAAAACTTTATCTGATACAAAAGATAAAATTAATGCAAACCATACTGAACCAAAAATTAAAGAAAAAAAGAAGCCTGAATATGTTTTATTTGGTGATAATTTTTTAAAAACCTTAGGACCTGATATTGTTTTTCCAAAAAAATAACCACTAATATCAGAAACAATAATAGTAGAAATAATAACTAATAAAGTCATTAATCCATTGTCCATGTCTCTAATCCATTGAATAACTGATAAACTAACTAATATATATATAAATCCAAATGATGACCAAAAAGAAGGGACATTAAAAAAAGAAGATAATGAAGAAATAATTAATATAGAAGAAACAATTAATACTAAATCCATTGATATAAAACCTTCATTGAATAAAACTAATGTAGAAAATATTATCGAAATTATACCTCGAATAATCCATTTCTTTTGTGAAACAATTCTCATCCACTCAAAATTAAGTATGATTAGTATCAATGATAGAAATATCTTTAAATATAAGCCGCCTATATAAAGACTCAAGAAACTTACTGAAAAAAGAATTAAAGCAGATAAAGATCTTAGTTTTATATCATCAAGCATTTACTTTTTCTCGCTAATAACATTTCCAAATCTTCTTGATCGATTGCCATAATCTTCAATTGCTCTTTCTAACTTAGCCTTATTATAATCAGGCCATAAACATTCTTCAAAATAAACTTCTGCATAGGAAAGCTGCCAAAGTAAAAAATTTGATATTCTTTTTTCTGATCCACTTCTTATAATTAGATCTGGATCAGGAATACCAGCTGTATAAAGATAACTTTCAAATATTTCACTATTAATATTACTTGGGTCAAGATCTCCCTTTGATGCAGCTAAAGCAATTCTTTTTGAGGCATTAATAATTTCATGTCTTCCACTATAATTAAAAGCTACCTGAAGATACAATCCTTTGTTTTCTGCTGTAAGATCTTCAGCCCCTTTAATAAGTCTAAGTATATCTTTTGGTATATTAGATCTACTTCCTATAATCTTAATTCTAACATTATTAGTATGCAGTTCAGACAAATCATTAGAAATAAATTTTCTTAATAATTGCATTAACTTTGAAGTTTCTTCCTCTGGACGCCTCCAGTTATCCAGAGAAAAAGTAAAGATTGTTAGATATTTTAGATCAAAATATCTTAATTCCTTAAGAAGCTTTCGCAAAGTTTTTAATCCTTGAGCATGACCTTCATATCTTGGAAGACCTCTTGAACTAGCCCACCGACCATTACCATCCATTATAATTGCAATGTGAGATATACTTTTTTTACTAACTTTTGATGATGGAGTTTTCATTTAGATTAAACTTGTCTAATCTCTTCTTCCTTCTGAGATAATATTTCATCTATTTTTTTTATATGATTATCAGTTAATTCTTGAACTTCTTCAGACAAATCATTTGCGCGATCCTTCCCGATTTCTCCTTCTTTCTCAATTCTTTTAATCTCATCCATCCCATCCCTTCTAATGCTTCTTATTGATATCTTGCTTTGTTCAGCATATTTTCCTGCAATTTTAGATAATTCCTCTCTTCTTTCTTCATTTAACTCTGGAATAGGAATTCTTATTAATTCACCATCGACCTGAGGATTTAAACCTAATCCTGACTCATGTATTGATTTTTCAACAGCTACAACCAACCCTTTATCCCAAACTTGAATTGAAATAGTTCTTGCCTCCGGCACAGAAATACTGCCTACTTGATCTAAGGGCATTTTTTGACCATATGCTTCAACCAAAATACCATCCACCATATTAGTTGAGGCTCTACCAGTTCTTAATCCTGATAATTCCGCATTAAAGGCATTTATAGCTCCATTCATTCTTTTATTCAGGTCTTCTTTATCAATTTCTGTCATTTTATTATTTTTCCTTAACAATAGAGCAATTACCCTTACCTTTTATAATGCCTAAAAAGGAATCGTTTTCCTGTATTGAAAAAACTATTATCGGGATATTATTGTCTCTTGCAAGAGAAACTGCTGATGAATCAAGAACTTTTAAATTATTTGCCAAAACTTCATCAAATGATATAGATTCAAATTTTTTGGCGTCATTATTCTTTTTTGGGTCTTTGTCATAGATTCCATCAACCATAGTTCCTTTAAAAATTGCATCACAATCCATTTCACTTGCTCTCAAAGCTGCAGCTGTATCAGTAGTAAAGTAGGGATTTCCTGTTCCAGCAGCAAAAATTACAATTCTACCCTTTTCCATATGCCTAATAGCTCTTCTTCTAGTATAAGTTTCGCAAACTTCTGTCATTGATATAGCTGATTGAACTCGGGTTTGGATATTTAATCTTTCTAAAGAATTTTGCATAGCTAAAGAATTCATAACAGTTGCAAGCATACCCATATAATCTGCGCTAGCCCTATCCATACCTGCTGCTGCACCAGATAAACCTCTAAAGATATTTCCTGCGCCAATAACCAAGCATACTTCAACACCTAAGCTACATACTTGAGCGATTTCTTTTGCAACTCTATCAACAGTTGAGACATCTATTCCATATGCATCAACACCCATAAGAGACTCACCTGATATTTTTAACAGCACTCTTTTATAATTTTTTTGGGTCATTAGAGCCTCATTATTTAATTAAAATTTTTAAGAAATTAACGAATCTACCTCATTAGCAAAGTCTTCGCTCTTCTTTTTAATTCCTTCTCCTAATCCCATTCTGATAAAACCTAAAATAACTATAGGTTTATCTAATGTATTAAGAATATCCTTAATCTTGCTTTCACCATCTACTATAAAAGTTTGTTCTAGAAGAACACTTTCCTGATAAAATTTGTTCAGACGTCCTTCGGTCATTTTTTCAATAATTTCTTCTGACTTACCTGAAGACCTTGCTTCTTTTTCTAAAATTTTTCTTTCTCTTTCTAAAATTTCTTTGGGAATATCTTCAACATTAATTGAGATTGGATTAGTTGCAGCAATATGCATTGCTATCTGTTTTCCAAGATCTTTTAGTTTACTTTTTTCTTCATCAGATTCAAGACTTACTAAAACTCCTATTTTTCCCATATTATCAACTACTTGATTATGTATATAAGATGAAATTATGCCATTATTATTTTCAATTTTTTCCATTCTTCTTAAGTTAATATTCTCTCCTATTGAAGCTATCATTTCAGTAATATAATCCTTTACCAAGATAGATTCTTCTGAAATTTCTTTAGATAGCAAATCTTCTAAGTCATTACTGTTAGTTGCTAATTTTCCTAGTTTTCCGACAATTTTTTGAAAATCTTCATTCATAGCCACAAAATCTGTTTCAGAATTTACTTCAATTATAGAGGACTTATTTTCACCCTTGCATATATGTATCAAGCCCTCAGAAGCTATTCTTCCCTCTTTTTTTGCTGCTTTCGCAATGCCTTTAGCTCTTAACCAATCAATTGAAGATTCAATATCTCCATTATTTTCAACTAAAGCATTTTTACAATCCATCATACCTACTCCAGTCTTTTCTCTAAGTTCTTTAACTAGGCTTGTAGTTATTTCAGGCATAAATAATCTCCATTACTTATTTTTAATATATAAATACTTAGTCTTTTTGATCTTTATCTTTTACAGAAGATTTATCTGAATTTTTATTTTCAGAATTTTCTTTATCACCTTTTGAGCCAGATTCATCTTTATTTTTTTGATCTTTTGCAACTTTATTTGGCTTTACATCTTTATTATTAGAGTCGGCTAAAGATTTGTCTTCACCTTCCTTATGGTCATCTTGTAATGTTACATCTTCTTTTGTTTGAATTGAAATGCCATCTAGAGCTGCTTGTGAAATCAAATCACAATATAATTTTATAGATTTTGTTGAATCGTCATTACCTGGTATAGGAAAGGCAATACCATCTGGATCACTATTTGAATCTATTATTGCAGCGATAGGAATGTTTAATTTCTTCGCTTCTTTAATAGCAATTTGCTCTCTAACCGTATCTATAACAAAAATTAAGTCAGGCAAACTTCCCATATTTTTGATACCTCCGATAGATAATTCTAATTTATCTCTTTCTCTTGTTAATTTTAATAATTCCTTTTTAGTTAGACCTGCTGATTCAACATCATCAAGAGTTGCCTGAATAGATTTAAGTCTTGAAATAGTATTTGATATTGTTTTCCAGTTAGTTAAAGTTCCGCCTAACCAGCGATGATTCACATAATATTGGGCGCATTGTGAAGCACTATCTGAAATTATTTCGGAAGCCTGTCTTTTTGTTCCAACAAACAATATTCTTCCACCACTTTTTGTAACTTCACTGACAGCCATCAAGGCACTTCTTAACATATGCATAGTTAGAGTTAAGTTTATAATATGGATATTATTATGCTCTCCATAAATAAACTCTTTCATTTTAGGGTTCCACCTATGAGTCTGATGTCCAAAATGAACACCTGCTTCAAGCAATTCTTTCATAGAAAAATCTGGTAATGCCAATTTATCCTCCTTTACCGGTTAAACCTCCACGAATATCCACCTAATGGCACCGGATTGCCTGGAAAAGCTACATTCGTGTGCGTAATGAATGGGGTATAATATTAATAACAATAAACTGCAACAAAAAATTAAATTTCTTCTACTTTTAAAACTCCTTCAATTTCTTTGACTGAGGATTTTATAGCAGAATTAATTTTAAAATTTTTTCCCAACTTTAATTCTGTTTGATATTTATCTTGTCCTTCGACTAGAACTTGAATATAAATCTCTGAATTTCCTGTATTTTCTACTCTATCTTTTATCTGAAGGATAGTCTCAACATTGCCAACATAAACCTTAAGAGCATTTATTTCTTTTTTTAGCATGTCCTCTAATGGTAAAATATTTGTTGCCAATAATCTTAAGTTATTATCTCTCTTTTGAGTCTCTACTTCAATAACAACAGAAATACCGGGAATTAAAATACTTCGAACTTGATGAAGTAATTCAGAAAAAATAGTTATCTCGAATTGGCTTTTTTCATCGGTTAAACCTAAAAAGGCAAAACTTTTTCCTCTTTGTGATTTTCTTTCTTTTACATAAGAGATTGTCCCTGCAATTTTGTATTGCTTTTCAGATTTATTAATATCCCTGTAATATTTTATTTTTTTATCTTGGATTAAGTTTTTATATTCACTTAAAGGATGGGATGTAAGATAAAAACCAATAGCAGAAAATTCTTTTTCTAATTCCTCGGACCTCGTCCACAAATCAACCTCAGGTAAAGGTATATGTTTAAAGTTATTAAACTCCTCTTCAAATAAATAATTTTGGTTATTTAAATTCTTCTCCATAGTGGCAGTTGATATACTTGATAAGATATTTATAGATTGAAAAACTTTATTACGATTTTTTTCTAAGTCACTAAATGAGCCAGAATAAGATAGATACTCTAAATTCTTCTTCGATAATATATTTGAGTCAAGCCTTTGAGCAAAATCATAAAGATTCTCAAATTCGCCATTCTTAATAACTTCATTGTTAATAATGATCATGTCATTTTGGCTAGTATTTTTAATAGCACCCAAGCCGTATCGAATATTCTTACCCTCAACATCAAATTCCATTTTCGATTTATTTACATTAGGAGACAATACTTTTATGCCTAAATTCTTAGCATCATTAACGAATACACTTAATTTATCTGTATTATCTTTATCTAAAGTCATTGATGCAGTTAGGAAATATTCAGCATAATGTGTTTTCAAATAAGCTGTTTGATATGCAATTAGTGCATATGCAGCTGCATGAGATTTATTAAAACCATATCCAGCAAATTCAGAGACTTGATCAAATATATAGTCAGCTTTTTTTTCATTAATTCCATTATTGATAGCCCCAGATAAAAACCTTTCCTTTTGTGCATCCATCTCACTTTTTATCTTTTTTCCCATCGCCCTTCTTAAAATATCTGCCTCGCCAAGTGAGTAATTGGATAAAATTTGAGCCGTCTGCATTACTTGCTCCTGATAAATTATGACTCCATAAGTTTCTTTAAGAATTGCTTCTAATTTTTGATCCATATAATCAGGTTTCTCTTCACCATTCTTGCAAGCAATATATTTTGGTATATTATCCATAGGACCAGGTCTATATAGCGCTACCAGTGCAATAATATCTTCAAATATATCTGGTTTCATATTTCTTAAAACATCTTGCATTCCAGTACTTTCAAGTTGGAAAATGCCAATTGTATTCCCTGAGCCTAATAAATCAAAAGTTTCCTTATCATCAATTGGGATTTTAGAAATATCTATATTAATTCCCTTTTTTTCCTTAATTAAATTAATAGTTTTATCAATTACAGTTAAAGTTTTTAAACCTAAAAAATCAAATTTAACTAGTCCGGATGCTTCTACCCATTTCATATTAAATTGAGTTACAGGCATTTCTGATCTCGGATCTCTATAAAGAGGTATTATATTCTGAAGAGGAACATCACCTATGACTAACCCTGCGGCATGAGTCGATGCATTTCTATATAATCCCTCTAACTCAAGACCAATTTCAAGCATGGAAGCTATATCTTCATCGTTATCTCTCTCTTCCCTAATTCTTATGTCACCATCAATTGCTTCTTTTAAAGATGTCGGATTAGCAGGATTATTAGGAATCAACTTACATATTCTATCAACTTGTCCATAGGGCAAGCCGAGCACTCGTCCAACATCACGCAATACAGCACGTGACTGAAGACTTCCAAAAGTAATAATTTGCGCTACACTATCTTTTCCATATTTTTCCTGAACATATTCAATAACCTCTTCCCTTCTGTCCTGACAAAAATCAATATCAAAATCTGGTAATGAGATTCGTTCGGGATTTAGAAATCTTTCAAATATTAAGTTAAACTTAATTGGGTCTAGATCAGTAATTGTTAAAGCCCAAGCAACTAATGAACCCGCTCCAGATCCTCTTCCTGGCCCTACAGGTATGTTCTTGCTTTTAGACCACTTGATAAAATCAGAAACAATTAGGAAGTACCCTGGGAAATTCATTGAAATTATTATATCCAGTTCATTATTTAATCTTTCTTGGTAGAGCTCCTTATCTACAATGTTGTTTTCTATAATTTTCTTTTCTAAGCCGTCTTTCGCTTGCTTAATGAGTTCTTGAGTTTCACCCTCAAAATCAAGTCCACCAAAATTAGGCAATCTTGGCTCTGATTTATTTACTTTAAAGGCTACCCTTAATGCGATTTCTTCTGTATTATTAATGGCATTTGGAATATCACTAAATAATTTCTCCATATCTTCTGAGGTTTTAAAGTAAAACTCTGGAGTTAATCTATTTCTGTTTGCATTATTTATTATTGTAGAATCTTTTATAGCCAACAAAGCATCGTGTGAAGTAAAATTATCTCGAGTTTCAAAAAAAGCAGTATTAGTTCCAACAACGGGAACAGAAAGGTCATCGGCGATATCTAAAAGATCATCATCAAAATCATCAAGACCCATCCTTTGTAATTCCACATAAAATCTTTGATCAAATTTCGTTTTTAATAACCTTGCTAAATCTAATGCTTTACTTTTTGATGATGATTTTAGGCAATTATTAATTAATCCTCCATAACCACCAGATAAACATAAGATTCCTTCATTCAGTTCTAATAATCTATTAAGATTAATTTTCTCCCCATTATTAGATAAAAATAATTCTGTAGATAACTTAATTAAATTCTTGTAACCCGCTTCATTTTTAGCAAAACATACTAGTGAACCCTTAAGATTTTTATCTTCAACAGTTAGATTACATCCAATTATCGGTTGTATTCCATTATTAATTAACTTCTCGGAAAATTCTAAAGCTCCAAATAAGTTATTCCTATCGGTCAGCCCTACAGCAGGCATTTTATTAGTAATTGC
>CAZLAN010000023.1:0-3102 GCA_964557485.1 uncultured Rhodobiaceae bacterium
GAAAAACCTAAGAAAAAACCTGTTAAGAAAACTAAATCAGAAGATAAATAATTTCTGTTATTTTTAAAGTTTATACAAAATTAAGTGACAAGATTATTTCTAACAAATAAAATTTTTAGGTGAACAAAGCAAAGAAAGAGATGATTCTGATAGGGGTTTTAAGCAAACCAAGTGGCTTAAAGGGAAAAACACTAATTAATTCATATTTAGAGAACTCTAAAAGATTTAAAGAATTAGATAAGGTTTTTATAGGTGATGAAAAGACTGAATTTTTTCTTGAAGAGATTACATATAAAAAAAACAAGATCGTATTAAAATTTCATAATATTGATAATATTGAATCAATAGAAAAAATAATAGGAAAAGAAATATTTATTGATAAGAATCAATTACCAAAACTTAAAAAAGATAGTTGGTACCACTACGATATAGTAGGCATGGATGTAAAAGATAAGAATGATAAAAATATTGGAAAAGTCATAGCATTGTATAATTTTGGAGCTGGAGATATTATTGAGGTAAAATATATTTCTTGCAATACTGAGATGTTTCCTTTCACTAAAAATTTTGTAAAGGAAATAAAAAATAAAGAGGGATATTTAAGAATGGAAATTGAGGAAAAATAGATGCCATGGAAAGCTAATATTCTAACATTATATCCTGATATGTATCCTGGTCCTTTGTCCAATAGTCTTACTGGCAAGGCATTAGAAAAAAAAATTTGGGAATTAAATGTTTATGATTTGAAAGAATTTGGAATTGGGAAGCACAAAAAGGTAGACGACAAGCCTTTTGGCGGCGGTCCCGGAATGATTCTTAGACCCGATGTCTTAGGTAATGCAATAGATGGAACGCTTAATAAAAATCATAAAGAAGAAAATTTAATTTACTTATCGCCAAAAGGAGAACCCATTACACAAAAAATAGTTAGTTCTTATTCCACATTATCTGGAGTTTCTTTAATTTGTGGCCATTTTGAAGGTATAGATCAAAGAATTTTGGATTCTTATAATATAAAGGAATTATCACTTGGGGATTATGTATTATCGGGAGGTGAAATTGCCTCTTTTCCCTTTCTAGATTCAATAATTAGATTACTTCCAGGAGTCTTAGGCAATGATAATTCATTAAAAGAAGAATCTTTTTCTGAAGGTTTTCTGGAATATCCTCATTATACAAGACCTCAAAAATTTGGAGATATAGAAGCACCAGAAGTCTTACTATCAGGTAATCATTCAGAAATTAAGAATTGGCGTTCAAAAGAAGCTAATGAAGTGACAAGAAAAAGAAGACCTGATTTGCTGAAGAATAAAGAAAAAAAAGAATAAAATTTAAAAATAAAGTGACTTAATTACAAATAATGTGTTATTTGGACTTCCTGTTTTGTATTATTTGTAATCAGGTTAGATAAAATGGATATAGTTAAAAAAATAGAAAAAGAGTATTTGGATGAATTGTCCGAAGGAAAGGATATTCCTGAATTTCGACCTGGAGATAATATAGCTGTAAATATTAAGGTTAAAGAAGGGTCAAGAGAGAGAATACAAACATTTGAAGGAGTTTGTATTGCTAGATCTGGAGAAGGGTTAAATCAGAATATTACCGTGAGAAAGATATCATATGGTGAAGGTGTTGAAAGAGTGTTTCCTCTCCTAAGTCCTTTAATTGATTCAATTAAAGTAACAAGAAAAGGTAAAGTTAGAAGATCTAAACTCTACTACTTAAGAACTAGAAGAGGTAAGTCAGCAAGAATTACCGAAAGACAAAATCTTTCATCAAAAAAATCTGGTAAAGATAAAACAATGGAACCAGCTGATGCAGCAGATGTTCCCGAAGAAGAAAGCGTAGTAAAAGAATAAACGCTTTTTGTGAGAGTCTCAATGACACAAGCAAAAACTATTTATGATAAAATTTGGGAAAGCCATTTAATTGGTGATAAAGATAATTATTCCCTCTTATACATTGACCGTCATCTTGTTCATGAGGTTACTAGCCCGCAAGCTTTTGAGGGCTTGAGGTTAAATAATCGATCAGTTCGTCATCCAAATAAAACTCTTGCTGTTGCAGATCATAATGTTCCAACTACAGATAGAACCAAGGAAATTGATGACGAGGAATCTAGAATTCAAATTGAAACACTTAAAAAGAACTGTGAAGAATTTGGTATAAAATTCATAGATATGAATGATATTAGACAGGGCATAGTTCATATAATTGGCCCTGAACAAGGATTTACCCTACCAGGTTCAACAATAGTTTGCGGTGACAGTCATACTTCGACTCATGGGGCATTTGGAGCTCTTGCCCACGGGATAGGCACTTCAGAAGTTGAGCATGTTTTAGCAACCCAAACTTTAATACAAAAAAAGGCAAAAAATTTTAGTGTTAAGTTAAAAGGAAAATTAACAGATTCAATTTCAGCTAAAGATCTTGCGCTTTCAGTTATTGGAACGATAGGAACTGCAGGCGGAACAGGTTATGTAATTGAATATATGGGAGATGCGGTTGAAAGCTTAAGCATGGAAGGAAGAATGACATTATGCAACCTTACAATTGAAGGCGGTGCTAGAGCAGGACTTATTGCGCCTGATCAGAAAACATTTGAGTATTTAAAGGATAGACCTTTGGTTCCTAAGGATAAGACTTGGGATCAGGCGATTAAATATTGGGAAACGCTTCCGTCTGATAATGATGCTTTTTATGATGAGTCTATTGAGATAGATATTAATAATCTAGCACCATTGGTTACCTGGGGTACAAGTCCTGAGGATGTTATTGATATAAATGGTAGTATCCCTAAACCCGAAGATATTGACGATGAGGCAAAAAAGAATGCTGTTAAAAGATCTCTTGAATATATGGGTTTAGAAGCTGGAAAGCCTATAAAAGGAACATCTATTGATAAAGTTTTTATAGGATCATGTACTAATGGTAGAATTGAAGATCTAAGAGCTGCAGCATCAATTGTAGAAGATAAAAAGATTTCAGAAAAAGTTAATGCTATAGTCGTTCCAGGCTCAGGATTAGTAAAAGCTCAGGCTGAAAGCGAAGGTCTGGATAAGATTTTTAAAGATGCTGGATTTGAGTGGAGGGAACCAGGTT
>CAZLAN010000023.1:3132-13998 GCA_964557485.1 uncultured Rhodobiaceae bacterium
GAACGCAGATAAATTACTGCCTAAAGAAAGATGCGCTTCTACTTCAAATAGAAATTTTGAAGGCAGACAAGGAAGAGGCGGCAGAACTCACCTAGTAAGCCCTAAAATGGCAGCAGCAGCAGCAATAGCTGGTTGCCTTACAGATGTGAGAGATTTTAAAAGTTAAATATGGAAAAATTTGATAAAATAAAAGGTATTGCTGCACCTATGATGGCTTCTGATGGGAATCAATTTTCAATGATGATTAACATTGATACTGATATGATTATACCGAAGCAATTCTTGAAAACTATAAAAAGAACTGGTTTGGGTAAAAATTTATTCCATGAAATGAGGTTTGATTTTGAAGGGAATGAAATAGATTCATTTATTCTTAATAAGGATATTTATAGAAATTCTAAAATACTACTTGCTGGAAATAATTTTGGTTGTGGTTCTAGTAGAGAGCATGCCCCTTGGGCTTTAATGGATTTTGGGATTAAAGTAATTATTGCCCCATCATTTGCGGATATTTTTTATAATAATTGTCTTAAGAATGGGATTTTACCAATAAAACTTTCTGAGAAAGTAATAAAGGAACTAAGTGAACTGGCTCTTAGCGGGAATCAGATAGAAGTTATTCTTGATGATCAGAAAATTTTGTCAAAGGATTTAGAGATTAGCTTTGATATGGATCTTTCAAATAAGAATTTCTTAATGGAAGGATTGGATGATATAGGATTAACATTAAAAGATTTAGATCTAATAGATTCTTACGAAAAAGAAAATGAGTTAGATCTTCCATGGTATTCAATTAAAGGTAATTTAAATGACTAACAAAATATTAATATTGCCTGGCGATGGAATTGGCCCTGAGGTTATGAAAGAAGTAGAGAAGGTAATTTCTTGGTTTAATTCAAAGAAAGATTTTGATGCTGAAATCCAATTTGGACTTGTTGGAGGCTCTTGTTATGATTCTGATGGAGTTTCTATAACTGATGAAACTATGGATATTGCTAAAAATTCAGATGCAATTCTTTTTGGCGCAGTCGGAGGACCTAAATGGGATAATGTTGAGTATGAGAATAGACCTGAGGCTGGATTACTAAGATTAAGAAAAGACCTCGATCTTTTTGCAAATTTGAGACCAGCAATGTGCTTTTCTGCTTTAGCAGATTCTTCTGCCCTGAAGAGAGAAATAATTGAAGATTTAGATATTTTGATTGTTAGGGAATTGACAGGAGGGGTTTATTTTGGTGAGCCAAGGGGAATTGAAGATCTTGGAGATGGAAATAAAAGAGGTTTCAATACACATGTTTATGAAACTTGGGAGATCCATAGAATCGCAGAGGTTGCCTTTGAATTGGCCAGAAAAAGGAATAATAAAGTTACTTCATCAGAAAAAAGAAATGTGATGGAGTCTGGTTTGCTCTGGTATGAAGAGGTTCAAAATATTCATAAAGAAAAATTTAGTGATGTTGAACTTGATCATATGTTGGCTGATAATTGTGGAATGCAGTTAGTAAGATGGCCTAAACAATTTGATGTAATAGTTACTGATAATCTTTTTGGTGATATGCTATCGGATGTTGCCGCCATGCTAACTGGATCACTTGGCATGTTGCCATCAGCTTCGTTAGGTAAAGCAATAGATGGATTATTTAAGTCTGCTCTTTTTGAGCCTGTACATGGTTCAGCTCCAGATATTAGCGGACAAGGAATAGCAAATCCTCTCGCATCAATTTTATCTTTTGGGATGGCTCTAAAATATAGTTTTGGAAGAATTGACGATTCAGAACTTCTTGATAAAGCAATATCGAAAGTTCTTGAAGAAGGAGCCAGAACAAAAGATATTAGTAATACTGATGAATTTATTTCAACCAAAGAAATGGGTGATAAAGTAATTCAGTGTTTAGATATTTTAAATAAGGAATAGGATAATGGGTTTAAAAGTTGCTGTTGTAGGTGCAACAGGTAATGTCGGTAGAGAAATGCTTTCCATTTTAGATGAAAGAAAATTCCCTGTAGATGAAATTTTTGCTTTAGCTTCAAACAAAAGCAAAGGAAATGCTGTTGAATTTGGAAAAAAAGAAATAATTGTTGAAGATCTTAACGAATTTGATTTTTCCAACGCTGATATAGCCCTATTTTCTGCTGGAGGAAAAATTTCTGGTGAATATGCGCCTAAGGCCGCCGATAAAGGCTGTGTTGTTATTGATAATTCATCTAAGTTTAGAATGGATAAAGATATTCCTTTGATTGTACCCGAAGTTAATGCTGATGAAATCCAATATTATAAAGAAAGAAAAATTATAGCTAATCCAAATTGTTCAACCATCCAAATGGTAGTGGCATTAAAGCCTTTGCATGAATTATCGAAGATTAAGAGAATTGTTGTTTCTTCTTATCAGTCAACTTCAGGTGCAGGTAAGAAGGCTATGGAAGAATTATTTGAGCAAACCAAAGGAATTTTTTCGAATTCGCCAGTTGATCCTAATATTTTTCAGAAACAAATTTCTTTTAATGTAATTCCTCAAATAGGTTCTTTTAGATCATCTGGGTATACAGATGAAGAGGAGAAAATAATTAACGAGACAAAGAAAATACTTGATCCAAATATTAATGTTTCAGCAACATGTGTTCGTGTTCCAACTTTTATAGGTCATGCTGAGTCAATAAATATTGAATTTGCAGAATATGTTTCTAGCGAAGATGCTGTAAAGGCTCTGTCTGATGCACCAGGATGTAATGTAGAATCTTTTGGCTCTGAAGAATATATAACACCCGTTGAGTGTGTTGGTGATGATGCCACATTTATTTCAAGAATTCGTAATGATGATTCAATTAAGAATGGATTAAATTTATGGGTAGTTTCAGATAATTTAAAAAAAGGGGCCGCCCTAAATACAATTCAAATAGCTGAAATATTGTATTCGAATCATTTGAGTTAAATTTTCATCTGCATTAAAATTCCGTTATCATCTTTAATGCCTTTTTCAGGAATATTTATATTTATATTTTTTGATACTCTTAATGCTGACCAAGAAATGGCACAGGCATCTAGAAAATCGTCAGATTTGAAGTTTTTATTTCTTTCTTGAAGATATTTATCAAGAAACTCTAATTTAAAACCGTTTGATGCTAAGATTTTCCTTCTTTCTTCAATTCCGGACTTTTCTTTCTTTGAGCAACTTAATGCATTGTTATTCATTTCTTGGAAGCAAATTTCGGGATGTGATTCATAAATTAGTGGTCTATTACCTTGCTGCAGTAAATTTTCAAGCTCTTTAATTTTTGGAATTAAATTCCAACTTTGTTTTGATATTCCTAAACCATGTTTTTTATTAGTTTTATTAGCTTCCTGATAATTTCTTGCTTTAAGTGTTAATCTTGAAGGGGCATTGAAGATGCTCGATTTTCTTTTAATAAGTTTTTTTCGCGCTAACTTATCTACTAATCTTCCGCCAGTCCCAATTTCTTCATCGAGACCTACAGGCATGTCAATTAAAACAAGATTAAGTTTATTGTTAAATAAAGCTGATAATTTTTTTGCAAAAACTAATTTATAATAATCTTCTTTATCAATTTTCCTTATTACTGAAATCCATCCAGCATGTGATCCATCTATTCCTGCAACATATTTCATTTAACTACTTTCCTTGTTATTAGAATTTAGTTTACACTAACTTTAAAATCATATTTAGATACTGTCATATTTAATCTAAAAGGATAATATTCTTATGGATAATATAGAAAAAAGCCCTAATATCAGACCTGTTTCACCTCATTTGCAAATATATAGACTAACTGTATCTATGGTAATGTCTGTTGCACATAGACTTTCTGGTTTAGCTCTTTATTTTGGTGTTAGTTTTTTATTTATTTGGTTTCTTTCTATAATTTTTGGTCCAGAAATATATGAAAGATTCAGCAATATCTTATCTACAAATCTTTTGCAGGCTGTCTTTTTCTTTTTCACATGGTCTTTTTTTCATCATTTATTTGGAGGAATAAGGCATTTTATTTGGGATCTTGGTTATGGTTTTGGATTAAGAAGCGTAGATTTTTTAGCAATTATGACATTTATATTATCGTTACTATCTACTATTTTAATCTTTATACTTACTTAGCGGATTTAAACTTTGAGCAATAAATCAACAGGAACAAGTCATTTTATAGCACAAAGGTTAACAGCTTTTGTCAATATGTTTATTGGCGTACCTGCAGTCATAATATTTTTGAGTAATTATGATAGTAATTACAATACAGTTAAAGATCTCATGAGTAGGGAATATATTTGGATTCCAATGGTAATTTATATTTTATCTCTTTCCTATCATATGATGATCGGTATGGGGCATGTGTTAGATGACTATATTGATAATGTTAAATTAAAAAGTTTTTTGAGCGCCATGAATAAGTTGTATGTATATCTTGTAGCATTGTTTTCATCTATAACCCTTATTATTCTGGGATTATTTTAAAAATGATTAAAGAAGATTATAAATTTATAGATCATCAATATGATGTCATAATCGTGGGTGCTGGGGGTGCGGGATTGAGAGCAACTTTGGGTTGCGCTGAATCAGGTCTAAAAACAGCATGTATATCAAAAGTATTTCCAACAAGAAGCCATACAGTTGCTGCTCAAGGTGGTATTTCAGCTGCACTTGGAAATATGGGTGAGGATAATTGGCGTTGGCATATGTATGATACTGTTAAAGGAGCAGATTGGCTGGGCGATCAAGATGCGATAGAATATCTATGTAAAAATTCTTCTGAAGCTGTTTATGAATTAGAGCATTTTGGTGTTCCTTTTTCGCGAACTGAGGAAGGAAAAATATACCAAAGGCCTTTTGGAGGAATGACTACAGAATATGGAGAAGGGCCTCCAGCTCAACGAACTTGTGCAGCTGCAGACAGAACTGGACATGCAATTCTTCATACACTTTATGGCAAGTCTATAAGTGAGTCAGCAGACTTCTTTATAGAATATTTTGCAATTGATTTAATAATGTCAGATTCAGGAAGGTGTGTTGGTGTGGTGGCTCTTTGTATGGAAACGGGAGAGTTACATAGATTTCACTCTTCACAAACAATTCTTGCAACTGGTGGATATGGGAGAGCATATTTTTCTGCTACCTCTGCACATACTTGCACTGGTGATGGTTCGGCTATGGTTCTTAGAGCTGGATTACCATTACAAGATATGGAGTTTGTTCAATTTCATCCAACAGGAATATATGGCGCAGGATGTCTCATTACTGAAGGCTGTCGAGGGGAAGGTGGTTATCTTGTGAATTCTGAGGGCGAACGATTTATGGAAAGGTATGCGCCTAAAGCAAAAGATCTTGCCTCAAGAGATGTTGTTTCCCGAGCTATGACAATTGAAATTAGAGAAGGAAGAGGCGTTGGTAAAGAAAGTGATCATATTTTTCTCCATTTAGACCATATAGATCCAGATATATTAGCTGAGAGGTTACCAGGTATATCTGAATCTGCAAAAATATTTTCAGGTGTTGATGTCACAAGAGAACCCATACCAGTTCTACCAACTGTTCATTATAATATGGGTGGTATACCTACAAACTATATGGGAGAAGTTTTAAATCCAACTGAGGAAGATGAAGATAATATTGTTCCGGGATTGATGGCCATAGGCGAAGCTGCATGTGCTTCTGTTCATGGAGCAAATAGGCTCGGATCAAATTCCTTAATTGATTTGGTTGTTTTTGGTCGAGCTTCTTCTCTTAGATGTTCCGAAATTGTAACCCCAGGGAAGATTTTTGAAGAACTTCCTAAGGATGCTGGATTAAATTCTATAGAAAGGTTAGATCGTTTTAGAAATGCTAATGGTTCAACCCCAACTTCAGTGCTAAGACTTAATATGCAAAAAACTATGCAGAATAATTGTGCTGTTTTTAGAACTGAAGAAGTTTTAGAAGAGGGAAGAGAGTTAATAAAAAAAGTATATAATGATATTCATGATATAGGTATAAAAGATCGTTCGTTAATTTGGAACACAGATTTAATTGAAGCCTTAGAATTTGATAATATGCTTGATCAAGCTATGGTAACTATGTCAGGCGCAGCAGAAAGAAAAGAAAGTAGAGGAAGTCATGCAAGAGAGGATTTTCCTGATAGAGATGATGAAAATTGGATGAAACATACCTTGGCATGGCTTAATAACAATGGTCAAATAAAAATAAATTATAGAAGTGTGCATGAAAGAACATTAACAAATGATGTTGCTTATATTCCTCCAAAAGAGAGAGTTTACTAAATGGCAGAGTTAATTTTACCAAAAAATTCAAGAATTAAAGAAGGCAATAATTATTTTCTTGAGACAGATTCTAAAAATAAAAAGACCTTCAAGATATATAGGTGGGACCCAGAAAAGAATGAGAACCCAAGATATGATAAATATGAAATAGATCTCGATAAATGTGGACCGATGGTTCTTGATGCCTTAATAAAAATAAAAGATGAAGTTGATTCATCGCTTACCTTCAGAAGATCTTGTAGAGAAGGTATATGTGGTTCTTGTGCAATGAATATTGATGGGGTCAATACACTTGCATGTACTATGGCTATTGCAGATACCAAATCTCAAGTAGGTATAAATCCTTTACCTCATCAACCAGTCGTTAAAGATTTAGTTCCAGATCTAAAGAATTTTTATGCTCAGCATAAGAAAATTAAACCTTGGCTTAAAACAAAAGGCAAATCTGCTGACATAGAATTCCAACAATCAAAAGAAGAAAGAGAAAAAATTGATGGCTTATATGAGTGCATTATGTGCGCATGTTGTTCAACTGCTTGCCCAAGTTATTGGTGGAGTTCTGATAAATATCTTGGTCCCGCAGCATTATTGCAAGCCTATAGATGGATAAGCGATAGTCGCGATGAAGAGAAATCCGAAAGGCTTGATCAACTTGATGATGAGTTCAAAGTTTATAGTTGTAGAACTATTATGAATTGTTCAAAGGCTTGCCCAAAAGGTTTGTCTCCCGCTAAAGCTATTGCAGGAATAAAAAAAGAATTGGCTACAAGAAAATAATTATATTAACTGTCTTTAGGAGTATTTATGAAGACTGTTTTATTGCTATATAAAGAATATTTAGACAAAGGATTAGTTCGTTTTGATAAGAAGCAGAATTCTGTTTTATTAAAAATTAATAAAGTTATTAATTTTGAGAAAGGAATATTATCTTTTTTCAAAGATACATTCTTAAGAAATAATAATAAGCCTAAAGGAATTTATTTATGGGGAAATGCGGGCTCAGGGAAGACTATGATTATGGATTTATGCTTTTCTGTATCAAATATAAAAAATAAAAAAAGAATCCATTTTCAGGAATTTATGATTGATATTCATGATAGACTCCATGAAAAACGTAAAAGTAATTTAATTAAGGATCCTCTATCATTAGTAGCTGAAGAAATATCAGAAGATATTGATTTTTTATGTTTTGATGAATTTCAGGTAAATGATATTGCCGACGCATCGATATTGGCTAAATTATTCAATTTATTATTCGAAAATGGAACATTTATTTTTTCTACATCAAATATTATTCCAAAAGAGCTATATAAAGACGGGCTTCAAAGAGATAGATTTATACCATTTATCAATTTAATTGAGGAAGAATGTTTGAATTTAGAATTGTCAACTGATGTAGATTACAGGAAAAGTAAATTGCAAAATGTAAATACATATTTTGCAGAACTTAATGAAAATACAAGTAATGAGATTGAAAAGATTTTTGATAATCTTACTAATGGCGCCGAACTAAAACCAAGAGAAGTAAATGTAAAGGGAAGAGAAATTTTAGTTGAAAGACATGCTATGGGTTGTGCAAGATTTAACTTTGATGATTTATGTAATGTTCCTCTTGGCCCAGAGGATTTTTTAACAATAGCCAGAGAATTCGATATTATTTTTATTGAAAATATTCCTAGATTATCTTCTGATAAAAGAAATGAAGTCAAAAGATTTATTTCATTAATTGATTCTTTATATGATAATCGTAAAATGACTATTGTTTCTGCTGATGGAGAACCTGAAAATATTTATTCTAAAGGTGAACTAGAATCTGAATTTAAAAGGTGTATATCAAGATTACATGAAATGAGATCAAAAGATTATTCAGATTCTTCAAGAATCAATTGATCTTTTTAAAAAAGGATAGTTAATACACTATTATTATTTTTTAGAGGGAAATATGAAGAGAAAAAAAATTGCTTTAATTGGAGGAGGCCAGATTGGTGGAACTCTTGCACATTTAGTTGGCTTGAAGGAGTTAGGTGATGTAGTTATTTTTGATATTGTAAAAGGAATTCCTCAAGGAAAAGCCTTAGATTTAGCTGAGGCGTCACCAGTAAGTTCATCTAATATAGATCTCAAAGGATCTAATCATTACTCGGCTATTAAAGATGCAGATGTAGTAATTGTTACTGCTGGAGTTCCGAGAAAACCTGGAATGAGTAGAGACGATTTATTATCAATTAATTTAAAAGTTATGTCTGATGTTGGAGCAGGCATTAAAAAATATGCCCCAAAGGCATTTGTGATATGTATAACAAATCCATTGGATGCTATGGTTTGGGCCCTTCAGAAATTTTCTGGAGTTTCTCCAAATATGATTGTAGGGATGGCAGGGGTTCTTGACAGTGCTAGATTTAGATATTTTTTATCAAAAGAATTTAATGTTTCAGTTGAAGATGTAACAGCTTTTGTTCTTGGGGGACATGGTGATTCAATGGTTCCACTTTCAAGATATTCAACAGTTGCAGGTATTCCATTGCCTGATTTAATAAAAATGGGTTGGACATCACAAAATAAATTAAATGAAATTATCCAAAGAACTAGAGATGGTGGCGCAGAAATAGTTGGCTTATTAAAAACAGGTTCAGCATTTTATGCTCCTGCAGCTTCGGCAATAGAAATGGCAGAATCTTATCTTAAGGACAAGAAAAGGGTATTGCCTTGTGCAGCTTATCTATCTGGTCAGTATAAGATACAGGATATGTATGTAGGGGTACCAGTTGTAATTGGTGAAAAAGGTGTTGAAAGAATTTTAGAGATTGAGCTTAATAAAAGTGAAACAAAATTATTTAAGACATCAATAGCATCAGTGAAATCATTAATGAGAGCATGTACAAAGATAGACAAAAGATTAGTGAAAAGAAAGAAAGTTTCAAAAAGAAAATAATTCCTTATAGGTAAAAAAATGAATATTCATGAATATCAAGCTAAAAAGATATTAAAAAATTTTGGCGTTCCTGTTGCGAATGGAGAAATTTTTTCATCGGAAGAAAATATTCGTGAGATTGCTAATAAGGTTTCAGATAAATTGTGGGTAGTAAAAGCACAAATTCATGCAGGTGGTAGGGGAAAAGGCGGAGGAGTTAAAATAGCTAAATCATTAGATGAAGTAGAGGCTTTATGCGACGAAATGATGGGAATGCAACTAATTACACATCAAACAGGACCAGAAGGAAAGAAGGTTAGAAAATTATATATTGAGGAAGGATCAAGTATAGCTGATGAATTATATTTATCTATCTTAGTTGACAGGCAAACTTCTAAAGTAAGTTTTATTGTATCTACAGAAGGAGGGGTTAATATTGAAGAAGTAGCTGAAAAAACTCCTAATAAAATAACTACTGTTCCAATTGATCCAGAAACAGGTGTCACTGCTGAAGATATAAATACTCTTAGTCGGGCTTTAGAATTAAATGAAAACTTAAAAGATCAGGCTTTTGACCTTTTTATGAATTTATATAAAGCATTTATAGAAAATGATATGAGTCTTTTAGAGATTAATCCACTTGTATATACTGAAGATAATAAAATTATTTGTTTAGATGCTAAGGTTAATTTTGATGATAATGCCTTATTTAGACACCCTAATCTTAAAGAGCTAATAGACCCATTTGAAGAAGATGAGTCTGAATTAAAGGCCTCAGAATTAGGATTTAGTTACATTAAGCTAGATGGAAATATTGGGTGCCTTGTGAATGGAGCAGGCCTTGCTATGGCTACAATGGATATTATAAAGTTATATGGAGCAGAGCCCGCTAATTTTCTTGATGTAGGAGGTTCAGCAACAAAAGATTTAGTTACTGAGGCTTTCAAAATAATCTTATCAGATAAAAATGTTGAAGGAATTCTTGTTAATATATTTGGGGGTATAATGAGATGTGATGTCGTTGCAGAAGGAATTATTGGTGCTGCAAAAGAAATTAATATCTCTGTTCCGCTAGTTGTAAGACTTGAAGGCACTAATGTGGATTTGGGAAAAAAGATAATCGAAGATTCTGACTTATCAATTATTAGCGCATCTGATCTTGATGATGCCGCGAAAAAAATAACTGAAGCAATATGAGGAAAAAATATGTCTGTATTAATTGATATGAGTACAAAGGTTATCTGTCAGGGAATAACTGGTTCTCAAGGTACTTTTCATACACAACAAGCTATAGATTATGGGACTCAAGTAGTTGGCGGCGTTAAGCCTGGTGCAGGCGGTACTACTCATCTTGACTTACCTGTTTTTGATAATGTTGGTGATGCTATTCAACAAACAGGGGCAAATGCATCAGTTATATATGTGCCCCCTCCATTTGCTGGAGCAGCAATTTTAGAAGCCGTTGAAGCAGAAATATCCTTGGTCGTATGTATAACTGAAGGAATTCCTGTTATGGATATGATAAAAGTAAAAAAAGCATTAGCTACATCTAAATCTCGATTAATTGGACCAAATTGCCCTGGAATTATTACACCTGAACAATGTAAAATAGGCATTATGCCTGGACATATTCATATGAAAGGATCTGTTGGAATTGTTTCAAGATCAGGAACATTAACTTATGAAGCAGTTG
>CAZLAN010000024.1:0-13410 GCA_964557485.1 uncultured Rhodobiaceae bacterium
TGGGTAAATAAAGAGTATTTTCGTTTAAAGTATTGATGCTTTTTACCACATCATCTTCTCGAGCCCATAAATTTACTTGATTTCCTTGTCGGCTAATTACTTCTGCTAAAGCTGTCCCCCAGGCTCCAGCGCCAATAATTGAAATATTTGTATATTTCTTAATTTGTTCCATTTAGTTTTACCTCTTCAAGAGGCCATCTAGCTTTCGCTGAAATATCCATACTATCTGAAATACCCTTTGAAAGCCTTAAACAACCAGCCCAAGCTATCATAGCAGCATTATCTGTGCAAAGCTCTATAGGTGGAGATATGAAATTCATATTATTTTTACTAGCTAATATTTTTAAGCCCTTGGATACTTCTTGATTTGCGGCCACTCCACCAGAGGCTACTAAATTTTTAATATTTAAATTAGGATTAATTTTTCTTGCCATTCCAATAGATTTTTCAGTTCTATCAATAAGACAATCAATAATAGCTTTTTGGTAAGATGCGGCCAGGTCTCCCATGGTCCCTTTGTCTATTGGCTCTATTGACCTAGATAATTTAATCAAAGCTGTTTTTAGTCCTGAAAAAGAAAAATTACAATTATCTTTACCCCTTAATGGTCTTGGTAAATCGAAAGCATCATCTCGGCCCTCTTTAGCGAGTTTTTCTAAAGCAGGTCCACCAGGGTATCCAAGGCCCATGAATTTTGCTCCTTTATCAAAGGCCTCTCCCGCAGCATCATCAAGAGTAGTGCCAAGTTGAATATAATGACCAAGTTCTTCAACTATAAGAAGTTGACTATGGCCTCCAGAAATTAATAAAAGAATAAAAGGATATTCGATATCATTAGTTAATAAAGGCGTTAGTGCATGCCCCTCAAGATGATTAACAGAAATAATAGGAATCTTAGTTGAAAGAGATAAACCTTTTGCATATGTAAGGCCTACAATTAAACCACCAATAAGTCCTGGCCCTGTGGTTACAGCTATTCCATCAATATTATTAAGATTTTTATTAGACTCTAAAAGTGCTTCATCAACTAAGGAATCTAGATATTCAATATGAGAACGCGAAGCAATTTCTGGTACAACCCCGCCATAAGGAGAGTGCTCATCGGTCTGGCTAATCACTTTATTAGATAAGATTTCCCCTTTGTTATTTTGATTGAGTTCAACAACAGCAACAGCAGTTTCATCGCAGCTTGTTTCAATTCCAAGAACAGTAAATTTTTTTTCTTTAGTAATTTATTGCTCCCTTCTAACTCTATATTTTCCTCCAACTCCATCAATCTTAAGGAGAAAACTTCCTAAAGCTGCAGATGTAATTCTTACTTGTTTTCCTTTTAGATCTTTAGGGCCTCTATAGGGGGTTGAATCAATTTGTTTCCATGTTTGCCCGTTTTCAAGTTCAATTTTAATTTTGCCATAACTCAACCAATAATTATTAATTATTTTCGAAGCAATTGAATTTAAGTCTTTATTTTCAAATCCCTTTATTGGATTAACTGTTTGAAGAATTCCAAAATTACCTTCTTTCTCAAGTCTTTCAATTTTTTCAATCTCTTTAACTCTTTCAGTTTTTTCAAGCGTGACAATGGGGAAAATAGATTCTAAATTACTGGCGTTTTCTTCAAAACATTTTAGCTTTTCTTCTGAAGTAATTTTATCTGAACAATTAACTATTTCAGCTATTGCATTAATTTCTTCCTTGCTAAGCGCAAGGCAAAGATTTGGTAGTAGTATTAAAATTATAAAAAGATTCTTTTTCATTTTTTTACAAGGTTAACTTTTATAAACTTAAGCATTATATAGAATAAGTAATTAATTGGTGTAATTTAATTTATTAATTAAAAAAAAATGAGAAATTTAAAGAATATATTCATAGGGCTATCTTTTTTATTCGTAGCCACAATAAATATTGGTAATTTATTGGCGAAAGATAATTTTGCTCAAACAAATAATGCAAGTATCGAAATACTTTTCAATGATACATTTATTGAATCTGACCAGGAATTTATTGCTGCTATTAAATTTACTTTGACCCCTGGTTGGCATATTTATTGGAAGAATCCAGGAGATTCAGGTCTTCCTCCGGAAATTAATTGGAAATTACCAAAAGGATTAGAGGTTAAAGAAATTTTATGGCCTGTCCCTGAACTAGCTTCATTAGACCCATTAACTAGTTACGGATATTATGATGAATTAGTTTTACCGATAAGATTTATTGCAGGTGAGGGTTTTTCTTTTGACCAAAACTTTTCAGCTTTTATAAGTTTTTTGATTTGTGATGATATATGTATTCCCGAAGATACAAATATTAATATTAATTTTTCTAAATCTAATCAAATTAATTCTAAAGAAATTATTAATCGATGGATCAAAAGATTACCTGAGCAAGCATCTTTCAAAGTAAACGCTTTTTTAACAGATGAAACATTTAAAATTTCTTGGGGTGATCCTAAAATTATACAAAGCGCCTTCTTTTATCCTGAGCAAAGTGGATTAATCAATTATAGCTCTGAACAAATATTTGTAACTCAGAGTGGTGAATCATCATTATTAATTGATAGGCCAGAAAATTTTCGTGAAGAAAATAATATTGTTTCAGGTATTTTAGAATTATCGACCCAAAACAAAAAAAACTATTATGAGGTAAGCTCTAATATTGAGCGAGTCTCTTTTATAGAGGTCAATAAGGATAAGGGATTAAATTTTTTTATAGCAATATTCTTAGCATTTATTGGAGGAATTATTCTGAATGCTATGCCATGTGTTTTTCCTGTAATTGCATTAAAAGTGATGTCTCTGGTTAATGAATCTGGGAAAAGTAATAGCTGGAAACATGGTTTGGTTTTTACTTTAGGTATTGAAGTATCGATGCTTATTTTATTATCAGCAACACTTCTTGTTAAAAATTTCGGCCAATTTGTTGGATGGGGGTGGCAACTACAGTCGAGCCTGATGTCTAGTTTATTGGCTCTGCTATTTTTTGTTTTAGGTATAATTTTTATTTCCAGAATAGAATTTGGGAATTTTATGACTAGGTTAGGAAATATTAATGTTAACAAATCAGGTTATTCAAATTCTTTCTTATTAGGCTTTTTAACAGTGATTGTTGCAACACCATGTACAGGGCCATATATGGGAGCTGCTATTGGTTGGGGAATATCACAACCAATAACGATTTCAGCTTTAATATTCTTGTCTCTAGGGTTCGGAATTGCATTTCCTGCTTTTTTACTTTCTATTCTTCCTAAAGGTATTAATTTTTTGCCGAAACCTGGCCCTTGGATGGAGAATGTAGCAAGGTTTATGGGAGTCCCAATGTTCTTGACTTCGTTATGGTTAAGCTGGGTTGTTTATAGGCAGACAGGATTAGAAGGAATTATTGTATTATCTTTTGCAGCCCTAGCAATTCTTATTGCTTTTATAATGTTAAAAGCATCTTCAAGTAAGGCCAATCGAATTGGATTGCCCCTTATAGCTTTAAGTTTTTTAATAACTATTATTTTTGTACCTAACCAAACAACCAATAATAATCAAGATATTGATTTTGGTAAAAGGTGGTCCGCTGAAAAAGTTAAACAATTAAGAGAAGAAGAGAAAAGAATTTTACTAAATTTTACTGCTGACTGGTGTCTTACATGTAAAGTTAATGAAAGACTCGTTTTTAATTCTGAAGATTTTGTAAAACTTGTTGAAACCGGGGAAATTGAATATTTAATTGCTGATTGGACTAAATATGATCCAAACATAACAGCTGAACTAGAAAAATATAAAAGAGCAGGGGTTCCTCTTTATTTATATTGGGGCGAAGGATTAGATGAAGTAAAAATTCTTCCTTCGGTCTTAACAAAAAGCATTTTATATGATCATCTAAAATTATAATTTTTAAATAGGAAAATAATTGGCTGCATATAAAAATCTTAAGATTGAAAAGGAAGGCGGCATCGCTCATGTTTCTTTAGATAGGGGTGATGGGCGTAATGCTTTATCTTACTCTTTAATGAAAGAGCTTACTGATTGTGCAAATGAATTAAGCTCTAATACTGAAATAAATTGTATTGTACTTTCCGGAGAGGGGGATTCATTTTCCGTTGGCGCGGATTTAAAAGATAAGGGCTTTCTTAAGGGTGATAAGTCTAGTCTCGAAAGACGTGAGGCATTTAAAGTTGGACCTGATATGTGCCAAGCTTGGGAATCTTTAGAGCAAATAACAATTGCCTCTATAGAGGGTTATTGTTTAGGTGGAGGTTTAGCTCTAGCAGTAGCATGCGACTTTCGTGTATCTTCATCAGATGCTATTTTCCGTTTACCTGAGATTCCTTTAGGGATGAATATGAGTTGGCAATCTAATCCAAGAATTAATGCATTAATTGGCCCAGCAAGAACTAAAGAGCTTGTTATTCTTGGTGAAGAAGTAGTTGGTGAAAAAGCTTTTGATTGGGGTTTAGTTCAAAAAATTTGCGATAAAGGTAAAGCTTTGGAAGAATCAAATAACTTAGCTGAAAAAATTATTAAATTACCTCCACTAGCAGTAAGGATGTCAAAGGTGTCTATCAATGCAGCAGCTAATGCATTAAATTATAATTCAAGTTATATGGATAGAGATCAATATTTATTAACTGCTTTTACCGAAGATAGGGAAGAAGCTATAAAAGCATTTTTTGAGAAGAGAGACCCAGATTTTAAAGGCAAGTAATACTAAATTAGGAGATAAGTTATGTCAGGAAGAGTAGAAGGAAAAATGTCATTTGTGACTGGGGCAGCACAAGGCTTAGGAGAGGCGATAGCCTATATGCTAGCCAAGGAAGGATCAAAAGTAGTTTTAGCTGATATTAATGTAGAAAAACTGAAGACTGTTGAAGAAAGAATTAATGGTGATTTTCCTGACAGTGCCTTTTCTTTAGAATTAGATGTTACATCTGAAAACCAATGGAAAGAAACATTATCGCAAGCACAAGAAATGATGGGTGGAATAAATATACTTGTTAATAATGCAGGAATTGGTGGCGGTTCAACAGTTGAGGAAACAGATTATGAAACTTTTAAAGAGGTAATGACTGTTGATACGGATTCTGTCTTTTTGGGGTGTAAATATGCTATCCCAATCATGAAAAACTATTCTCCAGGCTCTATCATAAACACATCTTCAATTTCTGGTTTGATAGCAGGTCATAACATGGCGGCATATAATACAGCAAAAGCTGGTGTATGGATGCTAACTAAATCAGTTGCTTTACATTGTGCCCGAGCAGCTTATAACATTCGATGTAATTCAATTCACCCTACATTTATAGATACGCCAATTTTAGATGCTATGGTTGAGCGTTCCAATCGTGAAAAAGAAGATGTTATGATGAAACTTGCAAGGCAGGTTCCATTAGGTAAAGTGGGAGAACCTGATGATGTTGCTTACACAGTTTTATTTTTAGCCAGCGATGAATCTAAATTCATTACTGGTGCAGAGATAAAAATTGATGGCGGCATCAGTGCTATGTAGTAAAAGGTTTAGTCTATGAGAATTTTTTTAATTATAATATTATGTATTTTTTCTTCACAAGGATATTCTAACAATATGCAACTTTCAGGAATAGATATTAGTCAATTTGACGATAATTTTAAGCCCCAGGATAGTCTTTATGACTATGTTAACAATAATTGGTTATCAAAAACCGAAATACCAGACGATCAAATTGGATGGGGTTCTTATATGACTCTAAGAGAGGAATCTCTAAAAAACCAATATGATTTAATAGAAGGCCTTTTGAAAGATCAAAAGAATTTATCTTCATCTTCAGAAGAAGGGAAAATACTAAATCTATATTTAAGCTACATGAATAGAGAATTACTTAATGAGCTTGGTTCTAGTCCATTAAAAAAAGATATCAATGAAATAGAAAATCTAAAATCCATTGATGATATATGGAAGTATTTTGCTTTATCAGTTAGGAAAGGGCTTGATGCCCCATTATATTTTGCTGTTTATGATGATCTAAAAGATCCCTTAAATTATACAATTTATTTTGGTCAATCTGGGCTAGGTCTTCCTGATAGAGATTATTATTTATTGGATCAGCCTCATTATATTAAAGGACGAGAAGAGTATCCAAAACATCTAGAAAATTTATTTTCTCTTTCAGGAATAGATAATTCGAAAGAAAGAGCAAATAATACCTTTAAAATAGAAACTAAAATTGCTGAAATTCAAATTAGCAGAACAGAACGAAGAGATCCTGAAAAAACATATAATCCAAGAAACCGTAAAGAGCTAAATAAGATAAGTGATGGAAAATTTGATTACTGGCTAACAAATTTAAGTATAGATTCATATAATAGGTACATCATAGAATCTCCAGAATACCTATTAAAGCTTTCTTCTGTTATTGAAGAGTTTTCTATTGAAGAGTGGAGAGACTATTTTCTTACAAGATTGCTAAAGAGTTCTTCTGGTTATTTATCAGATGAATTTGTAGATGAATCTTATAGGTTTTCTAAAATACTAACTGGGCGCGAAGAAACGCCGTCATTATGGAAACGAAGTGTAGGCCTTGTAAATGGCATGTTAGGTGATGCGTTAGGAAAGATTTATGTTAAGTATCATTTCCCACCTGAATATAAACAGAGAATGGTTAAGTTAGTTGATAATCTTTTAGAGTCTTATAGGGTAGGAATAGAAGATTTAGAATGGATGAGTGAGAAGACTAAAGAAAAAGCTCTTATAAAATTAAAAAAATTAAATGTAAAAATTGGTTATCCTGAAGTGTGGGAAGATTATGAGGGCTTAGAATTTTCTTCATCAAATCTTTATGAAAATATGAAAAATGCATCAGAGTTTGGTTTTAAGGATGCTTTAAAAAAACTTGGTGAAAAAGTAGATAGAAGAAAGTGGGCTATGTCCCCACAAACTGTAAATGCTTACTTTAGTCCTACTAAGAATGAGATTGTTTTTCCTGCCGCATATCTACAGCCACCCAATTTTTTTCCTGAAGCAGATGATGCGGTTAATTATGGTGCAATTGGTATAACTATTGGGCATGAAATTAGCCATGCATTTGATGACAAAGGCTCACAATTTGACGGTGATGGGAATTTAAAAAATTGGTGGACCGAAGAAGATAGAGAAATCTTTGAATCAAAAACGAAGAAATTGGCAGATCAATATTCTTCTTATGAAATAACTCCTGGTAATTTCCTAAATGGTGAATTTACTTTAGGTGAAAATATTGCTGATTTAGGTGGTGCTGTATCTTCATTTAGAGCCTATAAAATTTCTCTTGAAGGGAATGCCTCTCCCGTTATTGATAATTTAACAGGCGAGCAAAGATTTTTTATGGGGGCGGCGCAAGCAGATAGAGTTAAGTTTAGAAAAGAAATAGATGCGATGCGCGTTGCCACAGATCCCCATTCCCCCGCTAGATATCGTATTGATGGGGTAGCTATAAATATGCCGAGCTTTCATAAAGCCTTTAATACTCAAAAAGGCGATAAGATGTTTAGAAATAAAGATGATATTATTAAAATTTGGTAGTAAGGCTAGTTCATGAATTCTTTATATTTTTTGATAGATACAATTTTAGACTTATACTCTTGGGTTGTCATTATTTCGGTTATTTTTAGCTGGCTTATTGGCCTTGGTATAGTTAACCGATCTAATCAATTGGTTGCAATAATCCATGAGGCAGTTTGGAAATTGACTAACCCATTATTTAATTATGTAAGAAGATATCTCCCAAATTTAGGCGGAATAGATATTTCACCAATTATAGTTTTATTAGCTATTTTCTTTTTAAGGTCCTTATTAAGAGAATATTGGCCTATTAATTTTTAGGAAAATTTATGCCAACAAATATTATTGATGGAAAAGAATTTGCAAGTAGATTGAGAGGAAAGATTTCTGAATCAGTTTCAGATCTTAAAGATTCTCATAATATAATTCCTGGCCTAGCAGTAGTTTTAGTTGGAAATGATCCTGCAAGTGAAATTTATGTAAGAAACAAAGGTATACAAACTAAAGAAGTAGGTATGAATTCTTACGAGTTTAAAATGTCTGAAGATACTTCTGAAGAAGAGCTATTGTCGAAAGTTGAAGAATTAAATAATAATTCAGATGTAAATGGTATACTTGTCCAATTCCCAGTTCCCAATCACATAAGTCAACAAAAGGTAATAGAGACTATCTCCCCCAAAAAAGATGTTGATGGCCTGCATCCAATAAATTCAGGATATTTAAATAGCGGATTAGATGGTCTTGTTCCATGTACACCCAAGGGTGCCTCAATATTAATTAAGTCAAGCACTGATAAGCTTGAGGGTAAAAATGCGGTTATAATAGGACGGTCTAATTTAGTTGGTAAGCCCGTTGCTCAATTATTATTGAAAGAACATTGTACTGTTACTATTTGTCATTCTAGATCTAAAGATCTTCAAGATATTGCTGCAAGTGCAGATATTCTGGTTGCAGCTGTTGGAATTCCTGAATTAGTTAAAGGAGATTGGATAAAACCTGGAGCAACCGTAATTGATGTAGGAATTAATAGAATAGATGCTTTCGAAAAAGGTGAAAATAAAACAAGATTAGTTGGAGATGTTGATTTTGAGGCCGCAAGCAAGGTTGCTGGACATATAACACCTGTACCCGGAGGTGTAGGGCCAATGACAATAGCATGCTTATTGTTGAACACCCTTAATGCGTTTTGTGAACAAAACGGTTTTGAAAAACCTAGTATTAATATCTAATCTTTTTTTAGCAGCTTTAGTCTTAAGGCATTCAGCTTGATAAAGCCTTCTGCATCAAATTGATCATAAACATCATCTTCTTCAAAAGTAACATGCTCTTGTGAATATAAAGATGAATCTGAAGATCTGCCAACAACTGTAGCGTTTCCCTTATAAAGTTTTAATCTAACTTTTCCAGACACATTCTTTTGACTTTCATCTATTAGCGCTTGTAGCATCTCTCTTTCAGGAGAAAACCAGAAACCATTATAAATTAATTTTGCATATTTTGGCATAATCTCATCCTTAAGATGACATGCCTCTCTATCCAAAGTTATTTGTTCAATGCCCCTATGAGCAGCTAAAAGGATTGTTCCACCAGGAGTTTCATAAATTCCTCTTGATTTCATTCCTATACTTCTATTTTCAACCAAATCAAGTCTTCCAATACCATTTTTACCGCCTAATTCATTTAATTCTGTAAGAATTCCTTCAGGGGATAAAGATTTCCCATCAATCGTGATAGCATCGCCATTTTCAAATTCAATTTCAATATATGTTGCCTTATCAGGAGCATTTTCTGGTGAAACCGTTCTTTGATATACATCTTCAGGACATTCTTTTGCTGGGTCTTCTAATAATTTACCTTCTGATGAGGTATGTAAAAGATTAGCATCTACGGAATATGGATCTTCGCCTAGATTATCCTTAGTAATAACAATTTGATTTTTTTCTGCAAATTCAATTAGTTTTTTTCTAGAGTTTAAATCCCATTCTCTCCAAGGCGCGATAACTTTTATATTTGGATTTAATCCATAATAAGCAAGTTCAAATCTTATCTGATCATTACCTTTTCCTGTTGCTCCATGACAAACAGCATCAGCTCCAACTTCTTTGGCGATCTCAATTTGTCTTTTTGCAATCAAAGGTCTGGCTATAGCTGTTCCCAAAAGATATAAGCCTTCATAAAGGGTGTTAGCCCTAAACATTGGGAAAACATATTCTTTAACAAACTCGTTCTTTAGGTCTTCTATAAATATTTCCTTAACACCTAAAGCTTCAGCTTTTACCTTTGCCTCTTCCAATTCTGCGCCTTGACCAAGATCCGCACTAAAAGTGACAACTTCACAATCATATTTCTCTTGAAGCCACTTTAAAATTACAGATGTATCAAGTCCGCCTGAATATGCGAGGACTACTTTTTTTATATTTTCTTCGGTACTCATTTCTATCTCCGAAAACTTTATAATGGTCGTATACGCTCACTTTCAAGTTTTGCAAGTTCTTTTTTATATCTTATAGATGCTTTTTCCTTTTCGGTATCACTTTTTAATTGACCGCAGGCTGCAGAAATATCTCTTCCCCTTGGCGTTCTAATGGGACTTGCATACCCACCTCGATTTATAATATCAGAAAATTTCTCAATTTGTTCCCAATCTGAGCATTCATATGGAGCGCCTGGCCAAGGATTAAAAGGAATCAAATTTATCTTAGAAGGTATGCCCGATATTAGTTTTATAAGATCATGGGCCTCTGCTTCACTATCATTTATTCCTTTTAGCATTACATATTCAAATGTAATTCTTTTTGAGTTTTTTACTCTTGGATAATTTTTACAAGCATCAAGAAGTTCTTCGATCGGATATTTTTTGTTTATTGGGACTAGTTTATCTCTTAAATCATTATTTGTTGCATGTAATGATATTGCAAGCATTGAACCAATTTCATTTCCAGCATCTTCAATTTTTGGAACAATTCCCGAAGTAGATAGGGTAATCCTTCTTTTAGATATTGATAAACCTGCATCATCAGAAAATACTTGAATTCCATTCTTTACATTATCAAAGTTATATAAAGGCTCTCCCATTCCCATCATAACTATATTGGTTATGTCCCTTTTTTCTTTCGTCCATTCGTTAAGTGAGTCCTTAGTAATCATTATTTGGTTAATAATTTCTTGAGAAGTTAAATTTCTGACAAGCCTTTGTGTACCTGTATGACAAAAGGTACAATTCAATGTGCAGCCTACTTGGCTAGAAACACATAAAGTTCCTCTATCACCATCAGGTATGAATACAGTTTCTATTTCTGATTCATCGTTAAATTTGATTAGCCATTTTTGTGTTCCATCTGACGAAGTTTCATTTTTAGTTATTTTAGGTCTATCAAGATTATATTTTTTAGAAATTTCAGTCCTAAAATTTTTTGAAAGATCCGTCATTTCATCAACGGATTGAGCGCCCTTTACATACATCCAATTCCATATTTGGTTAACTCTCATATTTATTTGTTTTTCAGGAACCTGCATAATCCCCATAACATTCTTTAATTCTTCACGATTTAGACCAGATAAACTTTGCATTAGTTTGATCCTCCAGGCATATCGGGACGATTAGCAAAATTTCCTAATGACTTAACTCTGTCATACATAACTATTGCTCCAGCAATTTGTACATTTAAGCAGAATTTAGTTGGAATCTTTATAACATATTTACATTCCTTCAAAATTTCTGATGAAAGTGATCCTTTTTCTGGACCTAAAACATACGCAGCTTGTTTTGGATGATGAAAAGTAGGTAAATCTAAGGCTTCTTCTGTAAGCTCAACACCTACTAATTGGCATTTATCTGGCAATTTCATATCTCTTGGAGCATCCCAATCATACCATGGCAAATGATTTGGAGCTTTTGATGTGTCTGATTTACCTTCGCGCACTGAATAATGTGCAGAAATAGTAAATATAAATTTTGCACCAAACGCATGAGCAGATCTAACCAAATTACCCATATTCATAGGTTTTGATATACCTTCTGCGCCGAATCCAAAATATCCTCTCATAAATATAGCCATAATCGAGTAAATTGAGATGAGCAAGTATCTTTTTATATTCTTGGCGTTATCTTTTTTTAGGTTTAAACATAAATAAAGAATTTTAGGAGGTATTATGAAAGCTCTATTATGTAAGGAATACGGTCCACCAGAAAGTTTATCTTATGAAGAAATTGATGATCCAGAAATAAAAGAAGGTCATGTTTTAGTTGATATTTATTCGGCTTCAGTAAATTTTCCAGATGTATTAATGATTGAAGATAAGTATCAATTTAAACCACCTCTTCCTTTCCCTCCAGGAGGTGAATCTTCAGGCATAATTACTGAAATAGGGTCAGGGGTTTCAGGATTTAATGTTGGTGATAGAGTTATTGCTTCTTCGGGCTTTGGAAGTTTTGCAGAAAAAATTCTTGTAGATCCAGGCTCATTAACTGCCATACCCGAAAGTATGGATCACAATACGGCATCGGCATTTCTAATGACCTATGGAACATCTCATTATGCTTTAAAAGATCGTGCAGATATTCAAAAGGGTGAGTCTCTTTTAGTTCTTGGGGCCGCAGGAGGAGTTGGCCTTGCAGCTGTTGAATTAGGAAAGGCTATGGGTGCAAAAGTTATTGCAGCTGCCTCATCAGAAGAAAAATTAAAGACATGCATTGAACATGGAGCCGATGAAACCCTTTTATATCCTTCAGGAAATATGGACAGGGATCAACAAAAAAAACTTTCTGATGAAATAAAAGAACTTTCTGGCGGTTGGGGGGCAGATGTAATTTATGATCCAGTTGGCGGAGACTATGCTGAACCTGCATTACGAGCAACAGCTTGGGAAGGCAGATATTTGGTAATTGGTTTTGCAGCTGGAGACATCCCTAAGATTCCATTAAATCTCGCGTTGTTAAAGAGTTGTCAAATTGTAGGTGTTTTTTGGGGAGCCTTTAAAGGTCGTGAACCAGATGCCCATAATGCTAATGTTGATGAATTATTAGTAATGTATGAAAAAGGTTTATTAAAGCCACACATATCATCACTTTATAGCCTTGAGGATGGAGCAAAAGCAATTAGAGATCTTGCAGATAGAAAAGCAAAAGGCAAGGTTGTCGTTCAGGTAAGAGCTGAATAGTTTGAATTTTCTGACAAAATTTCTTTCTAACCTACCAAACAATCTTCAAGGAGCCTTCTGGCTTGCTTCCTCAGTATTTGCTTTTACAGCTATGGCTACATTGGCAAAATACTTAGGTAATGATTTTCACGCATTCCAAATCGCATTTTTTCGTTCATTTTTTAGTCTAATTGTTATTACGCCTTTTCTTATTAGAGCAGGGGCAGAGCAAGGTGGAGTTAAAACTCAAGTTCCCCTACTGCAAGCTGTAAGGGGTACAGTCAGTGCACTTGGAATAATGATGGGATTTTATGCAATAGTTAATATGCCATTAGCTGACGCTCAGGCAATTAGATTTTCAAGTTCCCTTTTTCTTGTTCCTTTAGCGGCCATATTTTTGAAGGAGAGAATTGGAATAAGGAGAACATTAGCAACATTGGTTGGTTTCACTGGCGTGCTTATAATGCTTAATCCTGATAGTGAATATAATTTAGCTTCCTTTATGGCTTTAGGAGCCGCCTTTGCATTCGCTTTTGCAGCAATTCTCGTAAATATTGTTTCAAAATATGACAAACCCGTAACTTTGATGTTTTACTCAAATATAATTAGCGTCCTTATTATGATAGTTCCGGCTTTGTTATTTTGGGAAACACCAGATGGACAACAATTGGTGCTAATTTTCATTATGGCAATATGTGCCTCTATCGCTCATAACTTTTTCATTAGAGCTTATGCTATTGGTGAGGCATCTGTTATAGCGCCCATTGATTACAT
>CAZLAN010000025.1:0-3464 GCA_964557485.1 uncultured Rhodobiaceae bacterium
CTTTTGCAGGAATTGCTGCAGCTAAAATAACTGAATCATGCCCTGCTCTGAAGCCTTTTTTTTGTTGGAAGATTTTTAATTTTCCACCAAGAAATTTATTTTTTGTATTTTCTTTGATCATAGTGAATTTCTAAAATATAAGAAAAAAATGGGAAATGTAATTAAATTAGTCAAAAATAAATATAAGAACGACGAGCCTATACAAGAACTTCTTGATTTAATAGATGAAGATTTTGTCAAAGTTGACGAATTGATAAATAAACAAGTCATAAGTGAAATAGACAGAATACCGGATATCTCTAATCACATTATTAATTTAGGAGGAAAGAGATTACGCCCTATCCTTACTTTAACTACTGCGAAGATATGCAACTATAGAGGTAGTATGCATATTAAACTTGCTGCTGCTGTAGAGTTAATGCATACAGCTACATTGCTTCATGATGATGTAGTTGATGAAAGTGATATAAGAAGAGGAAAATCTGCCTCACATAAGATTTGGGATAATAAATCTAGTATTTTAGTTGGGGATTTCCTGCTTGGAAAAGCTTTTCAACTTATGGTAGAAACAAAATCATTGGAGTGCTTAAAAAATCTTTCAAATGCTTCTGCTAGGATTGCAGAAGGTGAAGTAATGCAGCTAATAGCTTCAGATAATATTAAAACAACTGAAGATCAATATATGAAAATTATTGAATCTAAAACAGCCGAATTATTTTCAACCGCTTGTGTTGTTGGTGCTTTAATATCTAAATCAAAAGAAGAAGAGATTGATGCTTTAATATCATTTGGAAAAAATCTAGGAATTGCTTTTCAGTTAAAAGATGATGCCCTCGATTATTATGGTGAAAAAAATATTCTTGGTAAAAATATTGGTGATGACTTTTTAGAAGGAAAAGTTACCTTACCTATTATTTTAGCTTATAGAAGAGGAAATAATTCGGAGAGAGAGTTTCTAAAAAACTCTTTTGATAATAAAATTAGAAACAAAGATCTATTAAAGAAAGCAATCGAAATAATTGATACACATAACACTATCGAAGACACTTTAGAAAAAGCGTATCACCATGGTAGAATTGCAAAGGATGCTCTAGGTATTTTTCCTAATACGAAATTTAAAGATTCTTTAATGAGGTTAGTTGATTTTTCAATTATTAGAGCCCATTAACTTACATTGAATTACTTTCCAATGGCTATTAAGGTTTTCTAATCTTTTTTTTCCATCCAAAATATCCTCTTTTTTAAAAAAACCAAAACAAGCAGAACCAGAACCTGTCATTGAACTAAAAAAAGCACCAGATTCCAAAATTTTATCTTTTATTTCCTTTACTTCTGAATATTTTTTACTAACAATTTTTTCTAAATCATTAGAAAATTTTTCTTTTAAGTTATTGTTATTATTAAAGTATTCTAAATTATTTTTAATTTTATTTTCTAAGAAGATTTTATCATTAGCTTTAATTTCTTTTAAATTAACAGAATTAAATATATCAGCAGTACTAATATTAATATCCGGATACACAACTAAAATATCCTTTTCTATAATACCTTTTAATTCTTCAATCTCTCTATTGTACCCAGATAATAATAAAGGTTTTGAAATTAAACATGATGGAACATCTGAACCAATTTTTGATGCTATAGAAATCTTTTTTTCCAAAGTTAGATTTAGATTTAAAAATTTATCTAATAAACGTATAACAGCCGCTGAATCAGAAGAACCACCTCCTAAACCTGCACCAATAGGTATTTTTTTATCAAGAATTATCTTTATAGGGAGAGGATCAGTAATTCCTATGCTTTCAAGAAAAATATTTACAGTTTTAATAATTAAATCATCGCTACCAAAATCAAATTTTTTATCCAAAACCTCATATTCAAATCTTTCAGATTTTTCAATTGTAACGGTATCATAAAAGTCACAAAATCCTATAAAACTAACTAAATAGTGATAGTTATTCCTTTTTTCGCCAGTTAAATTTAAAGAGATATTTATCTTGGCAAAGGCTTTTTCGCTAATAGTCATTAACTATTTACATGCCGCCATAAAGTGGTCCTTCCCCGCCTTGAGGAACTACCCAGTTAATATTTTGAGCAGGATCCTTGATATCACATGTTTTACAATGAACACAGTTTTGCGCATTAATTTGAAATACAGGTTCTCCACCTTTATCATCTAAAAGCACCTCATATACCCCTGCAGGACAATATCTTTGAGCAGGCTCATCATATTCTTTAAGATTAACTTTAATAGGAATATCTTCATCCTTTAATGCTAAATGGATAGGTTGATCTTCCTCGTGATTGGTATTAGACAAAAAAACCGAAGATAGCTTATCAAATGAATATTCCCCGTCAGGTTTTGGGTATTTTATTTCTTTACATTCTGAGCATTTTCTTAAAGTTTTATAATCTGGTTTATTATGACCTAAAGTAAAAGGCATCATTATCCCAAAAGTACTAAACCACATTTCAATACCACTAAATAAAGTTCCTAATAATAATCCATATTTTGTTACATAAGGTTTAACATTTCTTGCTTTTTTAAGTTCTTTAAAAATTCTACTTTTTTCATATTTTTCTTGATAATTTTTAAGATCATTTCCTTGATTGCTAGAGATAAAATTTTCTACTATTGCTTCTGCAGCAAGAATACCTGAATCCATAGCATTATGAGTACCTTTAATTTTTGGATAGTTTAAAAAACCTGCAGAACAACCTATTAAAGCACCACCAGGAAAATAAAGCTTAGGAACAGATTGATATCCTCCTGTTGTAATTGCCCTAGCTCCATAGGAAATTCTTTTACCTCCAGAAAGAATTTTTTTTACTGATGGATGAGTTTTAAACTGCTGAAATTCATCAAAAGGAGAAACATAAGGATTAGTATAATTTAAATGTATTACATACCCAATTGAAACAAGATTTTTATCAAAATGGTACAAGAAGGATCCGCCAGAAGTACCTTCACTTAATGGCCAACCCATAGAGTGATCAACCAAGCCCTCAGAATGATTCTCTTCTTTTATTTCCCAAAGCTCTTTTAAACCAATACCATATTTTTGATAATCTTTACCTTCAGAAAGATTAAAGTTTTCAATTAAAAATTTTGAAAGTGAGCCCCTAGTGCCTTCTGAAAAAAGCGTATATTTTGCATGTAATTCCATTCCGGATTCCCAAGAATCTTTTGCAGTGCCGTCACTTGAAACCCCCATATCACCCGTCGCAACTCCCTTTACCTTATTATTGTCATCAAAAAGAACTTCTGCAGCACTAAATCCTGGGTAAATTTCTACACCCAATCCTTCTGCTACTTCACCTAACCATTTACAAACATTCCCAAGACTTACAATATAGTTTCCATGATTTTTCATTAAGGGAGGTAATAAAAGTTGTGGGATTGGAAATGACCATGTCTTGCCAAAATAAGATAAACGGTCCTTCTTAACCTTGGTTTTTATAGG
>CAZLAN010000025.1:3564-12997 GCA_964557485.1 uncultured Rhodobiaceae bacterium
CTAAGATTGTCGCAGTTAATAATATCAGCTATTATTCTAAAGAGATTCACAAAAATATGATAAACAGTTTTGAAAAAAAAATTGATGACTTAAAATTCCAACTTGAATCAGGTGTTTCTGAAAATATAGATTTATCTGTTAATGATTTTAAGAAAACTACAAAAACGATTTCTATTGATGAACAAGAAAATAATAGTTTATCTGAAATTAGTAATTTAAGTGAATTAAAAAAGTATATTGAAGAATACTCAGAATGCTCACTCAAGGATACAGCTAAAAATTCTGTTTTTTGTGATGGAAATGAAAATTCGAACATTATGATTATTGGTGAAGCCCCAGGAAATCAAGAAGATATAGAAGGAAAACCGTTTGTTGGTAAATCAGGAAAGCTTCTAGATAAAATACTAAATTTTATAAATATAGATAGAAACAGTTGTTATATTACAAATATAATTCCTTGGAGACCCCCTGGAAACCGTAATCCTTCTTCAGAAGAATTAAAAACCTGTCTTCCTTTTATAAAAAAACATATAAATCTTACTAAACCGAAAATATTATTGTTAGTAGGGTCTATATCAGCAAAAGCTCTATTAGAAACAGATTTAGGAATAACCAAATTAAGAGGCGAATGGAAAATCTACAAGGATGGAGAATTAGAAATTCCTACTTTACCTATTTTTCATCCAGCATATTTATTAAGAAGACCAACAATGAAGTCATTGGTTATGAGAGATATCTTATTACTAAACAAAAAGATAAAAGAAGTTAATAAGGAAATTATAAATGACTGATAAAAAAAATAAATTTTTACCTGTTAATATTTCAATATTAACAATTTCAAGCACAAGAAATAAGAAGGATGATATTTCTGGAAAAACATTAGAAGAAAGAATAAAAAAATCTGGGCATATACTGTCTAACTATGAAGTAATTAAAGATGACAAAGATATAATTAAAGAAAAAATTAAAAAGTGGTCAGATGATGTCAAAATTAATGTAATTATTACTACTGGTGGCACTGGCCTAACTGGTAGTGATGTAACGCCTGAAGCTGTCGAAGATTTATTTGATAAAAAAATAGAAGGTTTTTCTATTATTTTTCATTTGATTTCTTTCCAAAAAATTAGAACTTCTACTCTCCAATCAAGGGCATTAGCCGGAATTGTAAATCAAACATATGTCTTTTGTCTCCCTGGATCACCCAATGCAGTAAAAGATGCATGGGATGATATATTAATCTACCAATTGGATAATAATCATAAACCATGTAATTTTATTGAAATACTAGATAGATTAGAAGAATAGAAGAAATCTTATAAGTTTTTCTTTATATCTGATATACTTTCATCAATTATAGAAGTAGAAGTCTTTGAATCTATATTTTCCTCAAGATATTTCTTTGTTATTTGAAAAGAAAGTTCAGCAGCTTTTCTTTTTACATCATTTAAAGCCTCTGACTTGGCTTGCTCTATTTTTAATTCAGCTTGTTTCTTTTTTCTTTCAATATCTTGTTTAAGATCTTCTTCTGCCTTACTAGTAATATCTTTTATATGCTCTTCAGCTTTAGAAAATAGATTCTTTACCTCACTATCAGCTTTCTCTAAATTCTTTTTTTCTTTCGCAAGAATCTTTTGTGCTTCTTCTCGTATATTTCTAGCATCATCAATTTCTTTTTTAATATCTTCAGACCTTTTATCTAATGAAGCTAATACCATTTTTGGTAAACCTAAATATATAACTAATCCTAAAAATATGAAGAAAGATAAAGCAACAAAGAATTCAGCATTAAACATAAATATTACCTATAATTAATCTTACTAGACAAATTTGATATTTTCTTTTTGTCAATTTTATCTATAGAGAGATTATTTAGCATTTCTAAAGATAAATCCTCACAAACACGGGTTATATCTTTTAAGGCTAAATCCTTATTCTCATAAATAACTTTTTCAGCATCACTAACATCAGATTTAATATCTTCAAATAGTTTATTTTTCTTTAATTCATTACTATTTTTAATCTCTAAGAGTGAGTTATTGATCATCTGCTGAGATTCAAATCTTGCTTCAGTAATCTTTAAATTTAAATCTTCAATAGCTTTATCGGTATCTACAGAATATTCTTTTGCTTTATCAATATCGTGAGCAATTATATCTTTCCTTTCCTCAATAACATCTGAAATTCTTGGTAATGCATATCTAGATAAAATTAAGTAAAGAATAGATAGGCTCAAGAACAGCCAGAAAATCTGGGGAAGAAATGTCGAAAAATCTAATTGCGGCATCTGAGATTAATTTATTAAAGAACGAATAAAAGTATTAATGCCACAACAAGGCCGAATAGACCTGTAGCTTCAGCTAAAGCAAATCCTAATAATAAATTAGGAAATTGCGATTGTGCAGCGCTAGGATTTCTTAATGCACCCGCTAAGTAATTACCAAAAATTGTTCCTATGCCAATACCTGCTCCTGCAAGAGCTATACAAGCTATTCCTGCTCCGATTAATTTTGCTGCTTCTGGTTCCATTTTTTATCTCCTTTTCGTAAAATAATTGATTAATGCATATGTAAAGCATCATTAAGATAGATACATGTTAATATAGCAAAAACATATGCTTGTAAAAACGCAATTAATATTTCTAAACCTGTAAAAGCCACCATTACTGCAAGAGGTAGCCATCCACCTAAAAAACCCATTAAAATAACAAATCCAGAAAATACTTTTAACATTGTATGTCCTGCCATCATATTGGCGAATAATCTAACAGAAAGACTTATTGGCCTAGTAAAATAAGATATAAGCTCAATTATAATTAATAAAGGCAACATAAAGATAGGCACACCTTTTGGAACAAAAAAACCAAAAAAACCGAACCCATGCTTTACAAACCCTATTAGTGTAACTCCGATAAATATCAGCATTGCCATTGCAAATGTAACTGCAATATGACTAGTCACTGTAAAACCATAAGGAATCATGCCTAACATATTCATGAAAAGAACAAACATAAAAATAGTAAAAATAAATGGAAAATAATTCTTGCCCTGAGATCCGACATTCTGTCTTACCATATCAGCAACAAACTCGTATGACATCTCAACAATTGATTGCAATCTATTTGGAACTATAGAATTTTTTCTAACCGAAAATATTGTAGTTAAACTAATTATTGCTACAGCTATAAACATAAATAAAGAGGAATTAGTGAAAGAAATATCTAACCCACCTATATCAATATCAATCAATCTTTTAATTTCAAATTGATGCATTGGATCAGCTGGGAATGATCCTGCCCCATGATTATCTCCGCTATGCCCAGAAGAAGCCATAAATAATTATCCTAATTTATTCATTTTATTAGCAGTTCTTATTACATTTGTAATTCCTGCACAAACACCAAAAACGAAGAAAATAATTAAAAGCCAAGGTTCGGTACCAAACAGTTTATCAAAAGACCATCCCATTATACCTCCAATAATAATTCCTGACATTAGATCGGTAGTTATTCTCATAGCTAAACCAAAAGCAGAGGAATTATTTCTATTCTCATCAATATTCGGTTTTTGATATTTATCTTGAAATTTTTTTATTTTTTTAGAAATCCTATCTTGCTCTTCAATAATATTTTCCATTTTCTTATCTTTATCTGTTTGTGATTTCTTACTCAAGGCCAAGTAGAGAATTCCTTTTTATTGATTAGCGATAATAGAGAAATTACTAATGAATAAGTATTGTGTCAAGAACATATATTATCTCATAAGTTATTGTAATATAAAGTTTTTATTATTTTTTAAGCTATATTTCTAATTTTCTCAGCAACATTCAAATCAACGGAAACCAATTGACTAACACCTTTTTCCTGCATTGTAACGCCATAAAGTCTATCCATTCGTGCCATAGATAAAGGATGGTGAGTGATAACAATAAATCTAGTTTTGACATTTGAGGAAATGTCTTCTATTAAATCACAGAATTTTTCAACATTACTATCATCCAAAGCAGCATCTACCTCGTCAAGAACACAAATTGGTGAAGGGTTTGTAAGGAAAACTGCAAAAATTAAAGATAAAGAAACCAAGCCTTTTTCTCCACCCGATAAAGATGACATTTCTATTAATTTTTTTCCCGGTAATTGAGCCAAGACTTCTAAGCCTGCCTCTAAAGGATCATCCGAATCAATAAACTTAAGTTCGGCATTTCCTCCTCCAAAGAACTTTTTGAATACTTCTTGAAACTTCTCATTTACCTCCATGAAAGCCTTTTGTATTCTCTCTCTTCCCTCTTTATTAAGATTATTTATCCCGGTTCGAAGTTTTTTAATAGCCGCAACCAGATCATCTTTTTCAATTTTAATTTCATTTACCCTTTCTTTTATTTCTTCAGCTTCATCTTCAGCTTTAAGATTTACTCCTCCCAAAGAATCTCTTTCAACCTTATATCTATCAATAGAAGATTCTAAATCATCTTCATTATCTTCTATAGATGAAATATCTAATTCTTCCAGAAACATAGGAATCTCAGCTTTATACTCTTTTTCAATTACATTAGATATTTCTAACAACCTAGATTTATCACCATCAAAAGTTGCTTCTATTCTACCCTTTTGTTCACGCAATTTAGATTCTTGATCAGAAAAATCTCTAATTTCACTCATTGCTTCTCTTAAATTATTTTCCTTTTCAGCGAGCTTATCATTCTTTTCGTTTGAATTATTTCTTGCTTTAGAAATTTTCTCGCTTAATTCTATTTTTTTAGCATTACTATCTTCAGGGGTATTCTTAAGATTATTTCTTTCTTCATTAAACTTTTCTAATCTCTCTTTTAAAATTACTATTTGCTCTTTAGCGGTTTCTTTTCTTTTAATAATCTCCTCAGCATTTTTCTTATTTAGCTCTAATCTTTCTATATTAAGTTTTTCGTTAGATATCTTGCTATGAGATTTATTTATTTTATCCCTTAGTTGTTCTTGCGATCCAAATTTCGAAGCATAATCATCAATTTCTTTATAAATTTTTATTAACCTATTCCTTTGTCCCAATCTTTCAGCAGCTGAGCCTGGGGCACCTGCCGAAACAATCAAACCATCCCATCTCCATATATCACCTTTTTTTGAGACTAATCTTTGTCCATAACCGAGTTGAGATAATAATTTATTACCCTCTTCTTTAGTGACTATGCCAGTCTGATTTAATCTTTGAGTTAAAACCTCAGATCCTGTTACATATTTAGAAAGGGGTTCGATTCCTTGGGGTAGATTTTGAGAATCTCCACTCAAAGAGATTTTTTTCCAGTGGATATCGCTTTTTTCATCCAAGGAATGATATAATTCATCCCCTAATAAAGCATCTAAAGCCTCTTCATAACCTGGTGATACATTCAATTGTTCAATTAATGAATTCTCTGATTGCATATTATTACCAATAAGGTTCTCTAAAGCGTTCTTTTCAGCAATAAGCTCTGTTAACATATTTATATTATTTTCGTTTTCTGCTAACGCATTGTTCAATAAATTAATTCTATTATTGATTGACTCTTCATCCATTATTTCATTTTCATCATTAATTATTGTTTGATCTTCACTATCGATATCATCTAAAATTTGGACTTCTCTTTTCAACTGAAGATTGGCCGTAGTTATGAGATCATCTAACTCTTGTTTTCTTCTTTGAGATTGGATTTGGTCATTATCGAATCTCTCCATCTCAATAATAAGTCTTTGAAGAATTGCTGATGAATCATTTGCGATTTTTTTCAAATTAGGTAAATCTTCCTGGATATTTAATTCTTCTGTCTTTTTTTTAGTAATATTTCTTACAATATTTTGATGCTCAATATTTATTGAATGAAGTTTATCTTTATTTTTTTCGCACTCTTCATTAATTGTTTTGTATTTTAAAGCTAAAAGAATTGCTTCAACATCTCTTATCTTTTTAGATAAAGCTTTATATCTTTTAGCTTCTCGCGATTGTTTATTAAGTGACCTTATTTGAGAAGATAATTCTTTTAAAAGATCATCCAATCTATCTATATTTGTCTCAGCAGATTTTATTCTTAACTCAGCCTCATGTCTTCTCACATGTAACCCAGAAATACCGGCAGCATCTTCTAAAATTCTTCTCCTTTCTTCTGGCTTTTGATCAATTAACTCTTGAATTTGACCTTGTCTAACGAGAGAAGGAGATCTTGCTCCAGTTGAAGCATCAGCAAAAAGCATTTGAATATCTCTTGCGCGAGTATCATTTCCATTCAATTTATAAACAGAACCAGATTCCCTTTCGATTCTTCTGGTAACCTCTATTACATCGGCATCATTATAAATTAAAGGCGCGTCTCTTTCTTTGTTATTAAGAATAAGAGACACCTCTGCCGAATTCCTTGAAGGTCTATTTTGAGTTCCTTGAAAAATAACACCGTCCATACTTGATGCTCTCATGGACTTGTAGGAAGCTTCACCCATAACCCATCTTATTGCTTCTACTAAATTTGATTTTCCGCAACCATTAGGCCCAACAACTCCTGTCAAACCTTCTTTAATGTCAATTTCTATTGGCTCTACAAAAGATTTAAAACTCGATAATCTTAATTTTCTAAAGTCCAATATTTACTCCTTAAGAATATTAATTATTCCCATAAGAAATTTCTAACTCGCTAAGAATAGTTTCAAAGTCTAAACTGGATATCTTTTTGTTGTTCACGAAAACTGAAGGAGTACCATTTACACCAAATCTTGAAGTTGCCATTTTTTGATTATTCTCAATTAAATTAAATAATTCGCTATTATTTAAACACATCTTAACATCTTCCTCAGCTAAACCAGCTAAACGGGCAACCTTTAATAATCCATTATAGGGATTCTCATTTTCTAACAACCACTGATCTTGGGTTTTTAACAAAACATTTATAACTCCAAAATATTTATCATCACCAGAACAATGAGCAATCATTGACCCTGCCATAGCTATAGGATCAATAGGAAAATCTCTAAATACATATTTTACTTTTCCCGTATCTATTAGGTCTTCTTTTATTCTGGGAAAAACTTCATTATGAAAAACTGCACAATGCGGGCATGTTAGGCTAGCATATTCTACTATAGTGTTAACAGGGTTATTAAACTCAAGAACATGATCGCCTTTGATATAATTAGAAACTTTACTGGATACATTAATATTAAGTGAAGAATTTCGTGAGGCATTAATATTATTTTCCAAACTTGTTGAATTCTGATTAGGTGAAGAAAAAAGAATAAATAAAATAAATCCAATAACAATTAATCCAACTATTAAAACAATATTTTTTCTATTCATTCCTAAACCTTTTAAAACTTTTAAGTCTTCTTATTAAAAATGTATTTTCCTAAAGAGATAATTCTCTCCTTCAATTCCCCCTCTTCAATATCAGATAATAAAAGCGAAATATCTTTTCTATCTTTTTTATCGTCTAATTTTATCTTTTCTTGGATTGATTCTTTCTTTTCTGAAACATTTAAATATGAATTTCTAAAACGTATTCTATCAATAGCCCTAAATTCATAATAATCGTTAATCTTTTTTATAATATCAGATTTTATAAATTCCATTTCTGTAGCTGTTGCACCATCAGTAGCAATTGTTAAAATACCTCCACCTTTTTGTATTCTTATTTTTTCTGGAATAGAAATTTTGTAATATTTTTCTCCAACAATTTCTTTCCAATTATCTATTACATAACTTTTAGTAAAGCCTTGCTTATTGAAAAAAGGTTTTGCTAGCTTTGATATGTGCCAACCTAGTTGCGTAGTAGCGAATAAATTCTTATTATTATTTTTTTTGTTTTTTTTAAATCTCGTTATTATGAATATTATGTCTAAAAACAATTTATCAAAAAAAGTTCTTATTTGGTATGATAAAAATAGAAGAGATTTACCTTGGCGAAAGGTAAATCAAGATTCAGATCCATATCAAACATGGATATCTGAAATTATGCTTCAACAAACAACTGTAGAGGCCGTAAAACCATTTTTTAGAAAATTTCTTAATAAATGGCCTACGATTCATGATCTTGCAAAAAGTAATATAAATGATGTTATGGATATGTGGTCTGGTTTAGGATATTACTCTAGAGCCAAAAACATTCATAAATCATCACAGATTATAACTAAAAATTATAATGGAAAATTTCCTAAAAATTATGATGAACTAATTAAATTACCTGGTATAGGCCCTTATACGGCGGGAGCAATATTAGCAATTGCATTTAATAAAGATGCCGTAGTTATAGATTCCAATATTGAAAGAATATTATTACGCCTTAAAGGAACTTTATCACCTGCTAAAGAAGTAAAAAAAGAATTAATAAGCTTTTCGTCAAAATTGAATCCAAAAAAAAGGATAGGAGATTATGTTCAAGCTTTAATGGATATAGGATCAAAAATTTGTAAACCTAAGAATCCTAATTGTTATATTTGTCCAATTAAAAGTAATTGCAAATCTTTACAGAATGGTCTTACTGAATTAATTCCTCTTAAACAAAAAACAAAAAAAAGACCTATAAAAGAGGCTGAATTATTTTGGATAGTATCTGATAGAGATAATATATTTCTTAGAAGAAGATCATCATCAGGCCTTCTACCAGGAATGCTTGAATTTCCTTCTTCTGAATGGACTTCAGTTAATAAGAAAAAAAAATCTGTACCCTTTCCTTTTTCCGGAAAATGGGAAAGTATACCAGGAAAAATAACTCATACTTTCTCGCATTTTGAGCTATCTTTAAAGGTATACTTACATAAAGGAATCGCACAAAATTCACTAAACGGATTATGGGAAAATAAACAAAACTTAAATAAAATTGGACTTCCTAGCGTAATGCGTAAAGTTTATAAGCATGTGTTAAATAAAGAAGGAATTAGTATTGATAAATAAACTTAAGCCCAATCATCATTTCAAACCTTCTAAAGAACATATTTTAATTAAAGAAACGATTATTGAAGCGGGAAAAATTGCATTAAATTGGCATAAAAATAATCCTAAATCTTGGAAAAAAGAAGATGGAACTAGTGTTTCTGAGGCAGATCTCGAAATTAATAAATTTATATATCAGAACTTATTAAAAAAAATTAAAAATATAGGTTGGCTTTCCGAGGAAAATAAAGATGATTTAACTAGATTAGATTATAAAAAAATTTTCTTAGTTGATCCAATAGACGGAACCAAGTCGTTTCTTGAGGGCAAAAGTGACTTTTGTATTTCTATCGCACTAATTTCATATGGAAGACCAGTATCTGGTATAGTTTTTAACCCCGCTACAAAAGAGTTATTTGAAGCAGAAAAAAACAAGGGGGCATGGGTAAATTCTAAAAGAATTTATACCTCCAGCACTTTTAATTTAACTAATTCAAAAATGTGCGCCTTTAAGCCAATGTTCTCACATCCAGCCTGGAAAAAGCCTTGGCCAA
>CAZLAN010000026.1:0-12601 GCA_964557485.1 uncultured Rhodobiaceae bacterium
TAATTTTGATATTATTGTTAGTGCTTATCCTGAGAAGCATCCAGATGCTGAATCTATAGATAATGACATTGATTTTCTAAAGAAAAAGATAGATGCAGGAGCTTCATCTGCAATCACTCAATTTTGTTTTGAAATTGATTACATCCTTAGTTTCAGAGATAAATTGGAAAAGGCAAATATAAATATTCCAATTATTCCAGGTATTATTCCTACAACTAATTTTAATGGTATTAAGAAAATGGCAAATAAATGTAGCGCTTCCATACCTACATGGTTAGAAAATGCATACGAAGGATTAGAAAATAATTTAGAAGAAAGAAAAAAAATTTCCGAAGAAATTGCGATAGATTTTTCAATGAATATTAAAAAAAATGGATTTGAATCCCTGCACTTTTATACCCTTAATCAATCAGAACTAGCGCTTTCTGTTTGTAAAAAACTCAATATTGGATTTTTATAAATTATGAAATGGAATCATAAAAAGAGAATTAACGAATTACCTAATTTATTAAAAAAGAAAATATTAATTCTTGATGGTGCAATGGGCACAATGATTCAAGAAGAAAATCTTTTAGAGGATGACTTTAGAGGTAAAAGATTTATAAATCACCCTAAAGATCTATTTGGGAATAATGATATTTTATCAATAACTAGACCAGATTTGATTTCTAAGATTCATAATCAATTTTTAATGGCTGGTAGTAATATTATTGAAACAAACTCATTCTCATCAACAAAGATTTCTCAAAGTGATTATGGTTTAGAGCACTTATCATACGAATTAAGTTTTGAAAGTGCGAAGATTGCAAGAAGAGAGTGCGATTTATTTGAGAAAAAGTTTCCTGAAGAGCCAAAATATGTTGCTGGCGCACTTGGCCCTACTAATAAAACAGCATCATTGTCTCCAGATGTTTCCGATCCTGGAAAAAGAGATATTACCTATGATGAATTATTTGAAAGTTATTATGAATCTACCAAAGGTTTATCAGAAGGTGGTTCGGATATAATTCTTATAGAAACAATATTTGATACATTAAATGCTAAAGCGGCTATTCATGCGGTTAATAGTTATTTTGAGGATTCAAATTCTAAATTACCAATTATAATCTCGGGAACTATTACTGATAAATCAGGAAGAACCCTATCTGGACAAACAACAGAGGCTTTTTGGAACTCTATTAGGCATGCAAATCCAATTGCAGTGGGTTTAAATTGCGCTTTAGGTGGAAAAGAAATGGAACCATATGTTGCTGAATTCTCTAGAATAGCTGATACAAATATTTGTATCTATCCTAATGCCGGCCTTCCTAATGAATTTGGTGATTATGATGAAACACCAAATGATATGTCAAAAGTCTTGGATAGTTTTGCTAAAGAAGGATACTTAAATATTATTGGAGGATGTTGTGGAACAACTCCAGTTCATATAAATGAAATATCTAAAGTTGTTGTAAATTATAAACCAAGAAAAATTCCGAAAATAAAAAAATTAATGCGCCTTTCTGGTTTAGAACCTCTTAACCTGACTAAGGAAATTCCATTCGTGAATATTGGAGAAAGAACAAATATTACTGGATCATTAAAATTTAAAAAATTAATTACTGATGAAAAATACTCTTCTGCTTTAGAGGTCGCAAGACAGCAAGTTAATAATGGAGCTCAAATTATTGATATTAATATGGATGAAGGAATGCTGGACTCACAATCAATAATGAAACACTTTTTGAAAATGGCTTCTACCGAGCCTGATATTGCCAGAGTTCCCTTCATGATAGATAGCTCAAATTGGGATATTATCGAAGAAGGCTTAAAACATATTCAAGGAAAAGCAATTGTTAATTCTATATCCCTTAAAGAAGGTGAAGATGAATTTTTAAGGCAAGCAAATTTATGTAAAAAATATGGTGCTGCAATAATAGTAATGGCTTTTGATGAAGAAGGTCAAGCGGATACCGAAGATCTAAAATTTGCAATATGTAAAAGAGCATATAATTTATTAACCAAAGAAATTAATTTTCCTGCTGAAGATATAATATTTGATCCAAATATTTTTGCTGTAGCAACAGGAATTGAAGAACATAATGATTATGGATTAGCCTTTATAAATGCCACTAAAAGGATAAAAAAAGAACTAAAAGGCGCTCATGTCTCGGGTGGAGTATCAAATTTTTCATTCTCCTTTAGAGGTAATGATCATATTAGAGAATCCATGCATTCAATTTTCTTATTCCACGCTATAAAAAATGGTCTTGATATGGGGATAGTTAATTCTGGGCAATTAACAATATATGAAGATATTGAAAAAAAACTTAAGAAGTGTATTGAAGATGTTCTCTTTAATAAAAAAAGTGATGCTACTGAAAGTCTAATTCAATTAGCAGAAGAATATAAAGACAAAAAGAATGAAGTTATCAAAACAACTGAAGAATGGAGGAAAGAAGAAGTTGCCGAACGCTTAAAGTACTCACTTGTAAAAGGAATAAGTGAATTTATTTGTGAAGATACTGAAGAGGCTAGAATCAAATTAGGTAGCCCTATTTCTGTTATTGAAGGACCATTAATGGATGGAATGAATCATATAGGTGATTTATTTGGCTCAGGAAAAATGTTTCTTCCTCAGGTAGTAAAGTCAGCTAGAGTAATGAAGGAATCAGTGGCTTATCTAGAGCCATTTATGGAAGAAGAAAATAAAAAAAGTGATATTAAAAAAGAGGTAGGAAAGGTTTTATTGGCAACTGTTAAAGGAGATGTCCATGACATTGGAAAGAACATAGTAAGCGTTATATTACAGTGCAATAATTACGAGGTTATTGATCTTGGCGTCATGGTTCCATGTAATGAAATTCTAGAAAAAGCAAAGCAAGAAAAGGTGGATATAATTGGTTTATCAGGACTAATCACACCTAGCCTTGATGAGATGTGTTTTGTTGCAAAAGAAATGGAAAAAAATAATTTTGATATTCCACTTCTTATAGGCGGCGCCACTACAAGCAAAATACACACTGCAGTTAGAATCTCTGAAAACTATTCTAAAGGACAAACTGTTTATGTTCCAAATGCAAGTAAAGCTGTCGGAGTAGCGAGCAATCTCTTATCAAATGATAAAAAATTAAATTTTATTTCTGAAACACAAAAAGAATATGAAAGCATAAGAACTAAACATAATAGTAAAAGTAAAAAATCAAGACACCTATCTTTGAACGATGCAAGAAAAAATAGATTTAAGCACAATTATACCTCTTACAAACCTATTAAGCCGTCATTTCTTGGTACAAAGATATTTAAAAATTATAAAATTGAAGACTTACGAAATTATATAGATTGGACTCCTTTTTTTAGGTCATGGGATCTACATGGGAATTACCCAAAGATACTTAAAGATAAAAAAGTTGGCGAATCTGCAAATTCACTTTTTTTAGATGCAAATAATTTATTAGATAAAATTATTAAGGAAAACCTCTTAGAGGCAAGAGCGGTTATTGGTTTTTGGCCTGCAAATAGTAATGATGATGATATTTTAGTTTACAAAGATGATAAAAGAGATGAAACAGTTAGTGTTTTTCAAACTATCCGACAACAAACTCTTCATTCAAAAGAAAGACCTAATTTTTCCTTATCAGATTTTATTGCACCTTATTCAAAAAATAATAATGTCAAAGATTATATAGGTGGTTTTGCATTAACTTGTGGAATTGGAGAGAGTGATTTATCAAATAAATTTAAAAATAATGGTGACGATTATAATTCAATTATGACAAAAGCTATAGCAGATAGGCTGGTCGAGGCTTTTGCAGAAAGAATGCATGAACAGGTAAGAAAAGAATTCTGGGGATACTCTCCGGATGAAAACTTTACAAACGAACAGCTTATAAATGAATCATATATAGGCATAAGACCTGCACATGGATATCCAGCTCAACCAGATCACACTGAAAAAGCAAAATTATTTAAAATATTGGATGCTGAAGAAAACATAGGGATACATTTGACAGAAAGTTATGCCATGTCACCTGGGGCAACAATTTCAGGATTATATTTTAGTCATCCAAAAAGTTCATATTTTGGCGTAGGGAGAATTAATAAAGATCAAGCTGAGGATTATGCTAGAAGAAAATCTATATCATTATCAGAATGTGAAAAATGGCTACTGCCAATTTTAAATTACAAATGAAAAGTTCTTTCACTATAAAAATATTTCTATTTACTTTAGTTCTTATTTTAAATTCATGCGGAACGCCTACAACGGTTATAAAAAGAGGACAAATAGAAGAAATAGATAAAGAAAGAATAATCATGCAAGGAATTGCTCTAGATACTTACTACAAAAGACTAGAGAGAATAAATAACTTAGCTTATCCATTGCTTCTAAAATCAACAGATTTTTGCAAAAATAATATAAAATATGACCTTGGAATAAAAACGATTTCTTTAAATCAAATAGATAAAAGGTTTCAAAATGCTGCTTTTGATAAACTCCTTATAACAAAAGAGCAAAAAGTATTATTCGTAATTAAAGATTCACCAAGCTATATCGCCGGAATAAGATCAGGTGACATAATAAAGACTCTTTCATCTAAATCATTTGAATGGGTTAACGATGGTATATTTATTAATAATGAAAGAAAAAATTATTCTGAAGAAAAGGTAGAAATAACAATTAAAAGAAAAAGTATGATAGAGGCTGATAAAGTAATCACAGATGATAAATTATTAATCTTTAATATTACACCTAATGCTGTATGTGGTTATGGGGTATTTTTAGTCCAAAATGATTCTTTAAATGCTTATGCAGATGGTAAAAACTTATATGTAACTCAAGGAATGTTAAGATTTATAGATGAAGATAAAGAATTACAATTTATTCTAGCGCATGAATTAGCTCACAATACTGAAGGTCACATCAGCAAAAGAACTAATAATTCTATTTTAGGCACTATACTTGATATTGCAGCTGCAGGGGCAGGTATTGATACAAGAGGGAGCTTTGGAGCAATTGGAGCACAAATGTATTCACAAGATTTCGAAAGAGAAGCAGATTATGTAGGCTTATATATTCTTGCAAAATCAAAAATTGAATCTACTAATATAGAAAATTTTTGGAGAAAACTAGCTGTTGAAAGCCCAGGATCAACAATTAATTACAACTCATCTCATCCAACATCTCCTGAAAGGTGGGCAAATATAAAAGAAGCACAAAAAGAAATTAGATATAAAGAAGAAAATGGAATAGACCTTATGCCTGAAAGAGTAAAAAATAATTAAATGATTAAGAATATAAATAATTGTCATAACACTGAAGATTTTAGGAATCTTGCAAAAAAAAGGCTTCCTTATCCTATTTTTCACTATATCGATGGTGCTGCGGATGATGAAGTTACCTTAAGAAGAAATACCGAAGCATTTGAGAGGGTTGATTTAGTTCCAAATGTTTTAAAAGGTGTAGAAGAGGTAGATATAAAAACAGAAATTATGGGGAAGAAAATTAATTCACCATTATTTTTTTCTCCAACCGCACTTCAAAGGTTATTCCATCACGAAGGTGAAATAGCTGTAGCTAAGGCAGCAGAAAAAAATAATACTTTTTTTGGAATATCATCTTTAGCAACCGTAAGCATGGAAGAGATTGGTGATAAATTTTCATGTCCAAAATTATTTCAAATGTATATCCATAAAGATAAAGGTCTTAATGACAGTATGATTGACAAATGTAAAACTTATAATTTTGATGCTATTGCTATTACCCTTGATACAATTGTTGGGGGAAATAGAGAAAGAGATCTAAAAACTGGTTTTACATCACCTCCAAAAATAGATTTAAAAAGTTTTTTAAGTTTTGCATTTCATCCAAATTGGACATTAAATTACTTATTTAGAAAAAAATTTGAATTACCTCAGTTACAAGATTTTGTTAAAGAAGGAACAGGAATAAATATCTCTATTGGAGATTATTTTACTACCATGCTTGATCAAAGTATCACTTGGGATGATATTGCAGAAATAAAAAAGAAATGGGAAGGTCATCTTTGCCTAAAAGGAATAATGTCTGTTGAAGATGCAAAAAAGGCTGTTGATGTTGGTGCTACAACTATTATGGTTTCAAACCACGGAGGAAGACAATTAGATGGTTCTAGAGCACCCTTTGATCAACTTGCAGAAATTGTCGATGAAGTTGGTGATCAGGTAGATGTTATCTGTGATGGCGGCATAAGAAGAGGAACACATATATTAAAAGCTTTATCAGTAGGTGCAAAAGCCTGCTCTGGAGGAAGATTGTATTTATATGCTCTTGCTTGTGGTGGCCACAAAGGAGTTGAAAGAGCTTACAGTCTTATAGAAGAGGAAATAATCCGAGATATGAAATTAATGGGATGTAAATCAATTAAAGATCTTAATAGAAGTAATTTGCGTTACAGATAATCTTTTTATTTTTAGTAAAATAGTATAATAGGAATACATGAAATTAATTTTGAATATATTATGTTACTTAGTTGGTTTAATTTGGTTAGCTGCAGGTTTGTCAGGAATAATTGACCCCACATACACATTTACTGAGGGCCCCTATGCAAGTCTTCATGTGCAAGTTACCGGTGATTTAGGTACAAGCGATATGAGAGCTTTTGGAGGTTTATTAACTGCTCTAGGATTAGGAATTCTATATACTACACACAATCCTTCAGGAAAAAGAGGTTGGTTTGCAGCTTTTGCTTTTTTAATGCTGGGTTTAGCTCTTGGAAGAACAACAAGTCTATACATGGAAGGACCTGATCAAACTTTAATTGTATTTGCTGCATTCGAATATACAATAGCTTTAATTCTTTTCTTAAAATCTAGATATTAATCTTTAAAAAATTTAATAATATCTTCCCATGCTTGAGAGTCCTCAAGGAAAAAAGCATGACCACCTTTATAAAATTTTTTTTCAGAATTCCTTATAAGATGGCTTAAAATATCAATATTACTCTTTGGCGCAATGCCATCAAAAAGGCCACCTGCTATAAAAGCTGGGCATTTTATATTTTTAAGATCTTTACAAGTATCATGACCTTTTCTTGCCTCTAATTGTAATAATTTTCCATTCTTCTTCTGTTGGTCAGACCCTCTCAAATAGCTTCTAATCTGATTAACAATAGTCTCATATAATTCTGGATTATCTTTTATAAATTCTTCATTTATTCTTGTATCAGATACTGAAACAAACTTTTGTGCATATTCACGATCATCTGAAATGCTTTCAAGCTCATGTAAAGGGTATGAATGGTAATCTTTCCCTCCAGGTGATGTACATAAAAGTGCTAATTTTTTTACTTTCTCAGGATATTCAATTGCTAAATGTTGAGCAACCATCCCCCCAAAACTAACTCCGATGACATTAGTTTCTTCCCTTCCAATTTCTTCTAGAAGACTAAATGCATCATCAGCATAATCTTTCATTGTATAAGGACCATTAGGTATCTGAGTTTGACCTAACCCTCTTTGATCGAATGCTAATAAACAAAAATTATCTTTTAAATTATTATCGAAAGCATTTGGTGAAAATCTTAAATCTCCTCCGGTCCCAGATATAAAGAGAAGGTTATCTCCTTCTCCTTTCATTTCATAAAAAATTTTTATTCTATCAGTTTGAATATGTGGCAAAAATTACTTCTCTATAAAAGGTGATAAAATATCTTCAGCAATAATTTCATTGTTAATATTCTCGCGACCAACCCAATCATCTACAGTTTGATGGTAATAATAAATTCTTCTTTCTTGATAATTTAATGGCATTCTACTAAATACGCCTGAATCATGAGATTTTTGCATAGGTTCAAGATTCTTAAAATCTTCTTCCATAATAGAATGAAAAGAAGTTTCCTGATCTATCCAGTATTGAGGCTTTTCCTCTCCATCCCATTTTGGACCTAATTGCATATATTCAATTTCTGTCTCTCTCAAACTTTTCGGCCAGAACAAGATTGCAACATAACCAGATGTATCAGTGGGCGTAATGAAATTTGGAAATAAAGCATAAGCAACATTTGTTTCAGCATGAATGCTATCACAGGTTTCAATATAAGGAACAAAATCTTGCCCTTCAGCGCCTAACATACCTCCATCAAGATTCATTCTTTTAGGAGTAACCATTCTTGAATGACCATTTTTTAGTAATCCGGCAGCCATTCCATTGCCATCAAGTAAAAGATTAACCGTATCTTTATGAATAGTTGGTGAGTGATATACCTCCATAAATGCATCTAAACAAGTCTTCCAATTTGCTTTAACAATAGTGTTATGTTTCCAAATTGTAGTTAATTCTGATCCTTTAAAACATTCCATTTCCGAAGATACTGGGTTAATAAAATCAATTAAATCCATTGGGTTTTCTTCTGACAGAGAAACAAAAATCCATCCATCCCAAGTATCACAATGAACCTTTTTTAAACCTCTGCAAGAAAGATCAAGGTTCAAGAAATCTCTTTCATCAGGTACTCTTATGAGAGAGCCATCTAAGTCGTATGCCCAACTGTGATATTGGCATTTTAATAATTTCGTATTTCCTTCTTTTTCTCTGACAACAGGAGCACCTCTATGAGAACAAGTATTATAAAAAGCTTTTATGCTTTTATTTTTTTGCCTTACAACAACGATATCTCTTTGAAGTTTATCAAATATTCTAAAATCGCCAGGATTAGGTATCTCATCTTCTCTAAAAATCATTAACCATGACCTTAGGAAAATATTACTAAATTCTAATTCAAAAAATTCTTGGTCAGTATATCTCTTTCCAGATAAATCAGGTATTTGAGGAAAACCATCTGGATACGAATTTCTTTTATATTCAAATTCTATACTTTTTCGAATTTCTTTTACTTTATCAGGATGCATTAAACAATCCCCCTATCACAAGCATATTACTAATCAATGTCACATTTTCAAGAATTAGTTAATTTATTCAGAAGAATCAAGATATTGCAGTGTTTTCAAGTTATCCTTATGCTTATCCTTACTCATACTAACTTTTGATAATATAAATATAGCTATAGACCATAAAGAAATTGAGCAAATAACAAAACACAAACCTATTGTAAATAAAGTATTATCCAATATTTGGCCTGGTACAGCATTTTCTGGCCAATTTGCATAAGCTAATATTAGGCCCACAATAAAAGCGCCCGAACCACTCATACATTTTGCTGCAAATGATCTAGCTGCAAAAAGGGTGCCCTCCATTCTTCTGCCAGTAGCTTTTTCTACTTCCTCTACCGTATCAAAAACCATTGATGCAAGTGTTGTACCAGCTATGATAGCACAAGTAACCGCTACCCAATGAAAAATAAGCACAAACCCTAAAACTGAAGGATTTCCATTAGCTGGCAATATATCTAAAAGACGAAGTATAATTATTGTATTTTCTGCCATTATTGAACCAATAGAAAGATAAATTACACTTTCTCTTTTTCCTATCTTATCTGCCAAGAAGGGAGACATTTTTAATCCAACCAATGGAGTTAAAAAAAGAGTAAGTCCAATTGTTAAAATATTTATAGGCGAGAATTCCCAAAAAAAGCTGTATAAAAAGAGAGTAAAATTAGTTGCTATACCTCCAGCAACTCCAGTCACTATCATTGCAAGAAAAAGGACCACATAATCACGACTAATTGTCATTGTTTCATAAAGTTCGGCAAAAGTTTCTTTGAGACTTAACTTTCTTGATTCAGGAGAATACAAATTTTGAATTTCTTTATGTGTCCCAATTGAAGTAACAAAAATAGAAAAAACCATGATAACACTGCATGCTAATCCATAAGTTGCCCAAGTTTCAGGGATGTATCGAGCATCTTGAGAACCTGTCCAAGATGCATAAACAACAAATATCCATAAGGAATTCCAAACTGAAAGACCTCCCCACCATCCAAACCAATAGCGGAATGACAATAATGAACTCCTTTCAACATAATCTTTGGAAAGCTCTGGACCAAGAGCTGCACTAGGTATTTCGTAAAGAGTTATTGCAGTTCTAATAAAGATTCCTAAAAATAACAGATATAGAAAAAGCTCATTCTGATTGAGATTACTTGGTGGATCCCAAAGTAAAAAAAAGGAAAGACCAACAGGAAATGCTGAAAAATACATATATGGATGTCTTCGACCCCATCGTGATTGAGTGCGATCAGAAAAATAACCTATCAGAGGATCAGAAAATGCATCAAAGATTAGCATAATAAAGATTGCTAGACCCGCTAAATCAGGCGAAAGACCAAAAACTTGCACATAAACAAACAATAAAAAATATGAAAAAGCATTATCTTTTATTCCATAGGCCATGGAACCGAATCCGTAATAAAACTTAGTTAATAATGACACTTTTTCTGACAAATCAAATCTCCTTAAGGATGTTTCAGATTTATTCTTTAATTAATTGTAAGGCAGATGATTTTATTTCATTAGCAATATCAATTGCTTGTTCGGGAGTAAAATCCATAGGAAGCTCAATAGATTCAGAAGAAACAAAAATTCTAACCATTCCTTGATCTGTATGACCAATCTGAAGGTCTGCAATTACATCACTTTGTTTATTTATCCCTTTATTCATAATTGGATCCTTGAATTAATAATGAATTAATTATTTTCAAGTGCAGCAACTGCTTCTGCAACTGATTCATCTATTTCATGACTTCTTGGGTTTCTTCTCAGAGTTAGACCGCCGTTAACTTGAAGATTCTGACCAGATAGAAAACACTCATCACTACATAAAAATACTGCAGCCGCAGAAACATCTTCTGAAGTACCAATTCTACCTAATGGATAACATTTTCTGAATGCCTCTTCTAAACCGGGGGCTGCCATTGCTTCAGCTGTCATAGGAGTAGCAGTTAATCCTGGAGAAATTGAGTTAGCTCGAATATTTCTTTCCCCAAATTCATTAGCAATTGTTCTGATTACATGATCAATTCCAGCTTTAGTTCCCATATATGCCGCATGATTATCTAACATAATAGTTGCGGTTGCAGAGGATATTTGAATTATATTTCCACCTTCTGACATTGCTGGTATACAGGCCTGAAAAAACTGATAAGGACCTTTAAATTGTAAATTCATGATTTTAACCAAATCTTCTTCAGTGCTTTCTAAAAATGGAGATAAATAACCCCATCCGGTTGCCTGAATTCCAATATCTAACTTTCCATGCAAACTAGTAACCTTAGATATCATTGAATCAATATCTTCTTTTTTGGTAATGTCACAAACTGCGTAATCACCATTTATCTCTTTAGATATTTCTTTTAACCCTTCTTCATTTCTGCCAGCAACAACAACTTTCGCTCCTTCTGAAACAAATCTTCTTGCCATAACCTGTCCCATATTATCCTTACCTGCTGCGCCAAGTATTAAAGCAATTTTTCCTTCTAATTTTCCACTCATAGTTTTCCCCTTTATTACATAACTATCTAATTACTATTCTCTAATTTCCTTTCAGGAAGTTGTAAAAAAAATACCACTATTCCTGCAAGTACACATAGAACCACATTTATAGAAAAAGCCAAAGTATAATTGCCATATGTATCATAAAGAAAACCGGACAAAGGAGCTGCTAGAATCTGCATAGGAACCATAAAAGGTGTCATTAAACCCCTAGCCTTTCCAAAATTTACATTTCCAAAAGCTATAGAAAAAGTAGAATTCATCAAAGGCATAGTCCCTCCTAACCCCAAACCCATAATCATTACTGAAAATAAAAGCATAAAAAGATTTTGTGAGAAAATTAAAGTTGCTATACCAATGCCATGGCATAATAAAGATATCCATATCGTTTTCCTGGCACCTAAATAATCTAATAATCTACCGAAAACTATTTTTCCAAGTGCCGCATGAAAAGCTGCAAGAGAAAATATCCACGAAGCATGAATTGGGCTATAGCCCAAATCTTGAGAAAAGATTGGGACATGAGTATAAACTCCTAAATTTGCAGAAATTTGTAGACTGAAAATAATTGTTAAAATCCAAAAAGACTTTACAGAAAGAATTTCTACAAATGTTTTTTCTTTAGATTCACTTTCTTCACTTACAATCTTTTGAGTTTCTTTACCATCTGGATGTTGATTTACATCTGAAGGTTTATCAATAATAAATTTATAAGATAAATAAGAGCAAATTATTAGAACAAATGAACCGAATATAAGATATGCACCTCTCCACCCGAAAACAGAAATTAAAAAAACAGCTATAGGTGGAATAATTACCCCTGACGCCGAAAGACCAATGGAAGCATACCCCAATGCCGTTCCTATTTTTTCATTAAACCAGTTTGATATGAGTTTTGCTGTACTTAAATTTCCAAAAATCACAACCCCCAAAGCAACAAATGTTCCATAAATAATAAGAAATTGAATAAAGGTTTGTGCAGTAGATAGTAAAATAAAACCAAGGCCAAATAAAAAAGCACCAATAGCCAAAATCTTTCTTATAGGAAATTTATCTAAAATAATTCCCATAAATGGGGAATAAATACCGGCAGATAAAATCATAATTGATACAGTCGTTGAGACAAGAAAACGACTAGCGGAGAATTCTTCTTGAATGAATCCAAAAAAAATGGCGTAAGCATAAAACGCAAGTCCTG
>CAZLAN010000027.1:0-12198 GCA_964557485.1 uncultured Rhodobiaceae bacterium
TTAAAGAAAATCTTGATTATCTTGGAGAAATTAAAGAAATAGTTAAAATTCAAATAGATCAACCTATAAAACTAGAAGAAGAAGCAAAAAAAATACCATCGCTAAAAGCAATCGAAGATGTTACCTCAATTAATGTAAGGAACCAATATGAAGAATTCCCTTACCCCTTATGGAAACATAATTTTACTAAAGAAGATTTTAGCAATATTGCAAAAGTTAACTTCTCAACAGAAACTTTAAATAAAATTGATAGATTAAAAAAATATAATATTTTAATTGCAGGGTGTGGAACAGGGCAAGAGCCTTTAGGAATGGCTACAATGTATCAGAATTCAAATATTACAGCTATTGATTTAAGTTTTAAAAGCCTTGCATATGCCTCTCTGAAAGCAAAATATAACGATATAAATAATATTACTTTTTTACAATCTGATATACTAAATTTAGATGAGATAGAACAAAAATTTGATATTATTACATGCTGTGGAGTTTTGCATCATATGCAAAACCCAAGTGAAGGGCTTAATAAGTTAGTATCGTTGTTAGCTGAAGGAGGGGTAATTAAACTTGCCCTTTACAGTTCTTACGCAAGAAGAGGGCTTAAATTTATTAAGGAGTATATTGAAAATAATAATTTAACAAATCAAATAGATGACATAAGAAAATTAAGAAAAGGAATAAAAAATAAAGAAGTTTATATTGATAGTAAATACAAGAAAGATATAGAGAATTCTGCTGATTTTTATTCCGCAAGTGAGTTACGAGATTTATTATTTCATCCAAGAGAAATTAATTATGATTTACTCGAGGTAAAGAATTTACTAGAAGAAAATGGATTAAAATTTTTAGAATTTGATAATAAGTATCTTGATTTAAAAAATTATTATAGAAATCTTCACCCTGAAGATTTAACCGCGTCAAATTTACTAAATTGGAATGAGATTGAAAAGAATCAACACCTAATATTTTCATCAATGTATATCTTTTGGGCATCAAGAAAATAAATGTCCAAAAAAGATAAAAATACAAATGAAAAAGAACCAGATTTAAATTTACTTAATAAGGCAATTGAAAATATTAATTCGAATAACATAAAAGAATTTAAATTTGTTGTAGAAAAGATGCTTAGCGATTTTCCTGGAGGATCAACATCATGGCTCTTTTATGCTGTTTATGAAAACTTAATAGGGAATATAAATAAAGCTGAGGAAGCCATTATAAAAACTCTAGAAATAAACCCTGAATATGGGGAGGCACATAGAGTTTATTCAGATATATTAAAAAAAGATCAAGAATTTATGAAGGCATTAGATCACGCAAAAAAAGCGGTAAAAATAAATAATAAAAGTCCAGCAGCATTTGATACTTTAGGAACCGCATATGCCTCAATAAATGATCATGTCAATGCAGAAAAAAATTTTCGGTATGCCCTTAAATTAAATCCTAATTTAATTATAAGCATGAATAATCTTGGTAACGCTTTAAGAAACTTAGGAAAATATGAAGAATCCTTAGAATTTCTAAAAAATGCATTAGAAAAATCTCCTGATACAGTAGAAATATATTCAAATCTTGCCTTAACCTATTTCGAATTAAGAGAATATAACGATGCTTTAGAAATTTTGAAAATCGGAGGAACGAAAATTACCTCTAGTGACTCTCAAAATCTACCAGATATATATACTTCGTATGGTCATATATTTAATAAAACTAATCAATTTTTGAAGGCTAAAAAATACTATGAAGAAGCTATAAAAATAAGTAATGATTTTTCAAGTGCTCATAATGGGCTCGGGGAAGTTTTTGCCTCTTTAAGAAAACCATATAAAGCATATGATTCATTTAAAAAATCTTTGAAAAAGGCACCTAATAAGTCAATTAGTCATTCTAACATTATTTTTTGTGCAACATATTTGTGTAATTTTACTAATGAAGAAAAATTAAAATTAGCTATAGAATATGGTGAAAATGAAAAAATAGAAAAAATTAAACTCAATAGAAATAATATTAAAAATAAAAAATTAAGAGTTGGGTTTGTGTCAGGTGATTTTTATGAACATCCTGTATCATATTTTCTTACTAATCCTTTAAAATTTTTCAATGATAAAGATTTTGAATCTATTGCATTTAATAATTCAAAATTAAATGATTCTATGACCAAAGAATTAAAAGACACTTTTAGTCAATGGATAGATATTTTCCACCTATCAGATGAAGTATTAATTAAAACAATTATTGATCAAAAAATTGATATCTTAATTGATCTTTCAGGGCACACAGCTAACAATAGGCTTCGTATATTTAAATTTAAGCCTGCACCTATTCAGTTAACTTGGCTAGGGTACTCTTCAACAACAGGTATAAAAGAAATTGATTATATCGTATGTGATAAAATATCCATGCCTAAAGAAGACGAAAAATGGTTTGTAGAAAAACCATTAAGAATGAAAAAAAGTTATTATTGTTTTGAAAGATTTAGCGCCAAAAAAATTGAAATAAAAATACCTAGAGAAGATGTAACAATTTTTGGTTGTTTCAATATTCCATTAAAAATTAGCGTTGATGTTATAAATATTTGGAGCAAAGTCTTATATTCAATACCGAAAAGTAAATTGATTCTAAAAAACAAATTATATAGAGATGAAAATCTACAAAACGATATTAAAAAATGTTTTCTTAAAAATAAAATAGACCCCTTTCGGATAGAATTTTTAGGTCCTTCTGAAAGAGACGAATATTTAAAAAGCTATAACCTGATTGATATTTGTCTTGACCCTTTTCCTTACCCAGGAGGTACAACAACATTTGAAGCTTTATACATGGGAAAACCAACAATAACCTTGAAAGGAGATAGTTTTTTATCAAGAAATGGCCAAAATATTATGTTAAATGCAAAATTAGATTATCTTGTTGCAAATAATAAGGATGAATATATAAAAAAAGCTATTGATTTAAGTAAAACAATTAAATCTTTTGATAATGAAGATATAAGGGAAAAACTCTTAAATTCATGCCTGTTAGATGGAAAATTTTTCTGCGATGATCTTAAGTATAATTTAAAAGAAATTTGGATAAACCAAACAAACTAAAAAAGTTTTAAAAATGAATACTGATATAAAAAAAATATTAACTGAAGCTAATAATTTAAATAATCAAGGTAAAAATGAAGAAGCAAAAATATTGTATTTCAAAATTCTTGAAGATTATCCTGATAACCCGGACGCAAATCATAATCTTGCGATCATTCTAATTCGAGAAAATAAAGTCCAAGAAGCTAGATTACATATAGAAAGATTCTTATCCACCGATTTTCCCATGGCCGAATATTATAATACTGCAGGAAGATATTATCTTATGATCAATGAAGTTGATATGGCTATTAGTCTTCTCGAAAAATCGATAGATATGAACAGCAATGATCCAAAACCTTTTTATCTGAAAGCAGTTGCACATAAACAAAAAAGTGAATTCGAAGAAGCGCTTCCACTTTTTAAAAAAGTATATGAATTACAACCAAATGTTCCTGAAATAATGAATTCATATGGTGTAGCACTTGCATCAGTACAAAAATATGAGGAGAGTATTGAAATTTATCGTAAAGCAATAAAAATTAATCCAGAATCTTTTGATCTATGCACAAATCTCGCTTTATCGCTTCAAAAAACTCATATGTACGTTGAAGCAAAGAAAAATTATAAGAAAGCTTTAGCAATTAAACCTAATGATCCTTTTGCAAATTTAAATTTTGCTTCTATGTATCAAGCTTTGGGTCATAAAGAAAAAACTCTAGAATATTATTCAAAAGCGAAGGAAATAATTCCAAATAACTCAGAATTATATAATAATATTGGAACAGCTTATGGTGAATTTGGTGAAAAACTATTAGCCAAAGAAATGTATGAAAAATCCTTAGAGATAGATCCTGAAAATTTTAAAGTATATCGTCATTATGCAACAACTGGCCTTTTAAAGAAAGACTCTCAAATAACAAGAAATATGATGGCTTATTACGAAAACGAAATGATTAAACCTCAAGACAAGGCTGAATTAGGTTTTGGTCTTGGATTCATTTTTGACAAAGAAAAGGAATTCACTAAAGCATTCAATTATTTAAAGAATTCCCATGATTTTTATGAAAGAAAATACAATTATAATATTGAAAAAGTTAAAAATGAAGTTAATAAAATGAAGGAGATTTATAAAAAAAACAAATTACCTTTCTCTGATAAAGAAATAGATATTTCACCTATATTTATAGTTGGTATGCCAAGATCTGGCACTACAATGCTTGAAAGAATTATCTCGAATAACAAGAATGTTGATGCTCTTGGAGAACTTACTACAATATCTTCCATAGCATTAAGAATAAAAAAAGGGGAGATAGGATTTCCTGAAATTTTAAATAATCTCACTGAAAAGGATTATACAAAAATAAGGGCTGATTATATTCAAGCCGTAAAACAGATAACGCCTGATATTAAAAAAAGATTTACTGATAAAATGCCATATAATTTCCTTTATATAGGATTAATTCGTTCACTTTTCCCTTCTTGCAAAATTATTAATATAGTTCGTGATTCCAGAGATACATGTTTATCAATTTATATGTTAAAGCTTTTTGGGACACATAGATATTCTCATAATTTGGAGAACTTAGGTAAATATTATAATATGTATTTTAATCTTATGGATTTTTGGAAAGAAATATTTCCTGAAAATTTACATTCCGAATACGAAAGCATCCTAACTATTCGATATGAAGATCTAGTTTACAACACAGTTGAACAAACAAAAATTATCATGGATTATTGTGAACTTGATTACACAGAAGGCATGGAAAGATTTGATCTAAATACTAATAATGTAAGAACTGCTAGTAATCATCAAGTTAGAGAAAAAATGACGAATATTTCAATAAATAGATGGAAAAATTATGAAAATAGTCTTGATGAATTGCTAATGACTATTGATGAAAGAAGTTTTTATAATTCATAATTTAATTAGTTTTATCAGACCAATAATTGTGTTAACAAGAATCTCAGGGCGTGTAGCTCAGCGGTAGAGCACTACGGTGACATCGTAGGGGTCATTGGTTCAATCCCAATCACGCCCACCATTTAGGCATCATTTCATAGCTAAATTAAAGTAAATATCAAATATCGAATCTGTTAGAATAAATTAAATTTTAGGCAAAGGTTGAAAAACACAAATTAGTAATTATATCTAATCTTAAATTAAAGGAGTAATATTATGTTAATTGAAAAAATTAATGCTGCCTCATTTGCAAATGGAATTCTTAGAATTGAAATTGGAACTACAAATGGAAAAGGGGAATGGGTAGATTCAGGTACTTTAGAAATACCTGGCGGATTAGTAGCCTCAATAATAAACCAACTATCATCTGCTGCGAGTGATATTTCTGACCAACTGACACAAATAAATGAAGAAGAACCATCACCTTCCTCAAATGGTAAGAAGAATAAGGAAAAAGACAAAAAAACTACAAAAAAGAATTAATAAATAAGTAAAATGTTCATATCACTTAAAAATCGAGTATGGATTTTATTAATATTGTTTATGATATCAGAACAACTATTTAGTCAAACTGATGATTTAAAAACAAATATTAACGCCGTATCTTTTAACTCAATTCAGTATCATGATGAATTTCTTGATGAACAAAATTATATTGATTTTTTAAGGGAACATATATTTTCGCAACCTGAATTCAAATATGCATCAGCAATTAAAAATGAGAAGGATCTTTTATTAAAAAGTGCTAAAAGAGAAAGATTCCCATCACTTTCTGGTCGATTAATTAATGATGAAAGTCTTGATAGAAATGTTGAAGATGGATCCTCGATAAGAAAAAGACAAGATGATAGCTTTGATGCAGTTTTAGAAATAAACCAACCTTTATATTTAGGCGGAAAGATCAATGGCCAAATTAATTATGCTTACCACGAATCTACTATGGCTAATGTTCAAAGAGAAATAGCTACATCAAAATTAATATTAGAGGCTAATGATATTTATTTATCAGCAGTAATTTATTTTCATCTTTACCAATACGCAAACGAATTGATTGAGATACTTGAACCGTTTAGAGAGAAAATGAAAAACAGATCTGATTCTGGGGCAATAGACCCAGTAGAATATGCAGTATTTCAAGCAAAACTAAATAAATTCAGATCTTCTATTTATACTTTAGAAGCAACATCCAAAAAGAGTTTGGCAAATTTTGAAAATACTTTTGAAAAAACTTTCAATTTTAAAGGTTTTCCAAAAGTTACTATAGATGTAACTGATGCCATATATAGGGAAAAGTCCCTGGAACTATTATCGAAAGAAAGCAAATATCTTGCAAGTTTAGAAAATGTAAAGATTACTAAAAGTGATTACAGACCGCAGTTAGGAATTCAAGCTCGATATACTGAATATGATATTGATAAGGATAATACTGATACTGACATCAGAGGAGGAATCTATTTAACATTTCCTATTTTTGATTTTGGAAGAGGAAAAGCTAAAATTAATGCGTCTAAAGCTAAAGCAAGATCTGCTCATATAGATATAGATATTGAGAGAAAAAGTAATGATGTTACTGAAAATGAAATTATAACAGTAATAGAAAGTTCCTTTAAAGCTAATTTAAGACTGAAAGAGGTATTTGAAGACACAAAGAAACAAAGGCAAATAATTCAAGATAGGATCATGTATAGTGGTTTTTCAGCTTCAGCTCTTGTTGATGCTTCAGAAAATGAACTCATTCAACTACAGATGTTACTAGAAAGTGAGTTTAAGTTGTTAACCGGGTACTACAATCTTCTTCACCAAAATAGAGGCCTACTTAACAAATTAAGATTCATATTATGACAACAGAAAAAAAAGAAATAAAGCAGGATCTCAGTAAGCACTGGTTTTGGGGAATAATTATTCTCAATAAGGCAGTTTATGTACAAGTATTTTTAGCATCAATATTTATAAATATGTTTGGATTTGTGAGCGCTTTTTACATTATGACTGTATATGACAGAGTATTACCAAATTACGCAATAAACTCACTGATTGCTCTTACAATCGGTATGGCGATTGTTATTATTTTTGATTTTATTCTAAAAATGACGAGATCTTATTTTTCAGACATTGCTAACAAAGATCTTGATAAGAATGTAAGTGAAAAATTAATTAATAAACTATTGAGTCATGATGAAAAAATAATAGAGTCACCAAGTGAAATAACTAGCACTATTAGGGAATTTGAATCAGTAAGAGAATTTTTTACTTCGGCAACTTTGATGGCTCTAGTTGATTTGCCATTTATGTTTTTATTTATTGGGGTTATTTTTAGTATAGCTGGACCTTTAGGTATAGTCCCTCTTTTAATTGTTCCATTAGTTTTAGGCGTTTCAGGTATTGTTCAACCTTTCTTAAAAAGATTTAGTGAAAAAGATTTAAATTACAGAATGGGAAAAGCGAAAGTATTATCTGAATTAACCAATAATCTGGAAAGCGTAAGAACAGTAGCTGGAGGTGATTTTCTTAAAAAAAGATGGACAGATTCAGTAGATAAACAAAATGATACTTCTATTACATCTAGAATTTCTTCAAATATCTCAGTAACTTTTGGCCAAACAGGCCTTCAAATAAGCCAAACTGCTATTATAGTTTACGGAGTAATACTTATATCAAATCTAGAAATTTCATCAGGAGCTTTAATAGCTTGTGTAATATTATCTGGAAGAACACTCTCACCTCTGGTTCAGGCCTCACAATTACTTACAAGAGCTAATCTAGCATTTTCTTCGTATAAGAAAGTTAATCAATTAATGAAATCTGAAGCTAGAGACGATCAATTTGATGATATCACTGCTGTTGCTTTAGAATCAGGAAAAATAAATATTGAAAAATTAGATTTTGCTTTTGACGACAAAAACATTATTGAAAATATTAACCTTAATATTGAAAGTGGTCAAAAGATTGGTATTGCAGGTAACTTAGGATCTGGAAAATCTACTTTTCTAAGAAGTATAATAGGTTATCACTTACCTAAATTAGGTATGATAAAACTTGATGGGTACGATATTAATAATATTCCTTCAGAAATTTTAAGAAAAGAGATTGGATACTGCCCTCAGACTATACAATTATTCTCAGGAACGATTTTTCAAAATATTGCTTGTGGGCTAGATGATGCTACTGAAGAAGATGTAATTAATGCCGCAAAAGACTCTTTAGCTCATAATTTTATATCAGCTTTACCCGGTGGCTATAATTATATATTAAAAGAAAATGGCGCCAATTTATCTGGAGGACAAAGACAAGCTATATCACTTGCGCGAGCATTAATTAAAAAACCAAAAATACTTGTTCTTGACGAACCTACAAGTTCTATGGATATGGAAACAGAAGCAATGGTAATGGAAAATTTATATTCACTTTCACACAAACCAACAATAATCATAACTAGCCATAAGCTTGGTATTCTAACAAAATGTGATAATATAGCCGTCTTAATTAACGGATCTCTAGGAGCTTATGGTCCAACTCATGAAATAATTAAACAACAGGCTTAGCTATGGATAAATTAATCAAAAAATTATTATCCTTTTTCAAATCTATAAAAATAGATCCAATTTTAAAATTATTTAAAGTTAGAGAAGTTTTAGAAATAAAAAAATCATTGGTCTTGCTTTGGCTTATTATGATTTTTACTATTTTAATAGTTTTTTGGGCTTCTGTGGCTAATATTAATCAAGTTGTCGTAGCAAATGGTGAGGTCACACCTGAATCACAGGTTCACTTCATACAAAGTCCTTTGGCTGGACCAGTTGAACTAATTAATATTAACCTCGGTGATAAAATAAAAAAAAACGAAACTCTTTTTTTAATTGCTAATTCCCAACATTTAGAGAATTACAAAACATCATTATCAGAAGTAGATGCTAGAGAAAGGAAAGTTAATATTCTTCAAGATCTTTTCAATAAAGGGGCGGAATCTGAAATAAGACTTATAGATGAAAAACTTTCATTACTTGATGCAAGGAGAAGATTAGCAAATGCAAAAACAGCTTTAGATTATTCTGAAATCAAATCTTCAGTTAACGGGGTAGTAAGTAAAGTACACTCAAAAAATATAGGACAAGTAGTTAACTTGGGTGCAAATTTAGCAGAAATAGTACCTGATGAATCCAATCTTCGACTTAATGCAATGGTGCAAACTAAGGACATAGCTTATGTAAAACCTAACCAAAAAGCAAAAATAGCCTTCATGTCCTTCGATATGGCTATTTACGGTCAATTTGATGGAATAGTAAAAACTGTATCTGCCAGTACATCAACTTTAGGAGATGACCCTACTCCATATTACACAGCTATTGTAGAGGTTGATAAGAAAGAAATACAAAGGATAAAGAATATTGAAATTCAAAGTGGAATGCAGGCATCAGTTTCAATAATTGGACAAGAAAGAACCGTATTGAGTTATCTTTTTAATCCAATTACAAAATTATCAAAAACTGCTTTAAGAGAATAAGCTAGAATAGTTTTTTATTTTTTTCTTTCAATTCTTTTACCTTAATAGAAGCTTCTAATAATGATTCTTTTGTTCCTGCATCCAACCAAAAACCTTTATCGTCTAATTTTTCTAATTTTAATGATTTGTTACTTAAATATATGTTATTTAAATCTGTAATCTCTAACTCACCTCTATCTGAAGGCTCAAGCAATTTAACATAGTCACAGACTTTATTATCATAAACATATAAACCTGTAACTGCCAAATTACTCTTTGGGTTAACAGGTTTTTCTTCAATATTAGTGATATTATTTCTCTCATCAAGTACAACAACCCCATATCTACTCGGATCCTCAACTTTATATCCGAAAATTGTTGCTCCATTATTTTTACTCATAGCTTTTTTCAAAATTTGCGAAGTATTCCCAGCTAAAAACAGGTTGTCGCCAAGAATTAAAACACTAGGTGAATCTGATAGCCACTCCCGAGAAAGATCAAAAGCTTGAGCAATTCCCTCCGGCTTTTCTTGAATTAGAAAATCTATGTTAACTCCATACCCCCTACCATCTCTCAGTAAATCTATATAATTATTTTGATATTTTCTATTTGTGATGATTAATAAGTCTTCTATACCTGCTTCAAGTAAAGTATTTAAAGGGTATAAAACCATCGGTAAATCATATATAGGTAAAAGCTGTTTAGAAGTGGCTCTAGTTAAGGGATACAATCGAGTCCCCTCCCCTCCAGCTAGAATTATACCTTTATATTTTTTTGCCAATATCTTCTCCTGAAAAATATAAATCTAAAGCATTATTAAGCGAAACATTCCATTCAGGTATTACCAACTCTTCTCCAAAAATCATACCATAAAATTCTAACCTTGAATCTTTTGGCCTTATAGCAATGGCATTCCACTCTTCTGAACTCACAGGATTAACAACTAATTTGCTATAATCTTTATTAATTTTTGACATAAAATTAGCTATTCTATGAACCACATCATACCAATTAGTAAAACCACTATTTACCAGATGAAGTGTAGTAGAATTATCCATATTTTTTGAACTATAATTTTTCTTAAACAGATTAATTATTTGGTAAATAGATAAGGCTAGATCATAAGTCCATGTTAAAGAAATTTTTTGATCATCAACAACATTAATTTTCTTTTTATTACTTAATATATCTATGAAAGTTTTAAAAAAATTTTTTCTGTACAACCCATATAAAGATGCTGTTCTTATTATAATTACTCTTTGGCAGTTCTCTGATAAATATTTTTCACCTAAACTTTTAGATTTACCATATAAATTCTTTGGATCATGAATATCATTTATCTTATGTGGTGCCTTAGATTTATCTCCAAAAACATAATCTGTTGAAATATGAATCAAAGGGATTAGAGATGAACTGCATATATCTCCTAGTGATTTAATTCCTTCAAAATTTATCTTCATAGCTAAATCAGATTTCTGCTCGGCAAGATCTACATTAGTATAAGCAGATAGATTAACAACTAAATCAGGTTTATTTGAATTAATGTAATTTATCATCAATTTAGTATTTAAAATATTAAATTCATTCGAACTAGGCTTTAATATATCAAGATCTATGTCGCCATTAATCAAGGTCAATAATTCTTGCCCTAACTGGCCAGATGAACCTATAAATAAAACTCTCATTTTCTTAAACGACCTAATCTCTTTCCATCATATTTTGACTCTTCAATACTATCTAGCCAATCTTTATTTGATAGATACCACTTAATAGTTTCGTTTAAACCTTTCTTGAAATTAATCCTTGCTTTCCATGATAATTGTCTATTTATCTTTCGTGTATTCAAAGAGTATCGAAAATCATGTCCAGGCCTATCTTCCACAAAAGTAATTAAATTGGAATATTTTCCATCCCCTTTTGGCTTAAGTTTATCCATTAAAGAACAAATTAATTTAACTAAATCTAAATTTGAAATCTCATTATTTGCTCCAATATTATATTTTTCTCCTGCAATTCCCTTTGCTAGAACTTTTATTATTCCATCAACATGATCTTCAACATTAATCCAATCTCTAATTTGCTTTCCCTTACCATAAATAGGGATATTTTTATTTCTTAAGCACTTCTGAATTACTAAGGGAATTAATTTCTCAGGAAATTGCCAAATTCCATAATTATTTGAACTATTAGTCATAATGATAGGTAATCCATAAGTTTTAAACCAAGAATAAGCAAGTAAATCTCCAGATGCCTTTGAAGCTGCATACGGACTATTAGGTTTTATCAAACTATTTTCTTTAAAACTCTTATCTTTTGAATTTAAACTTCCATAAACCTCATCAGTGGATACATAAAGAAATCTAAAATTCTTATCTCTATTAGTCTTATTCCAATAATCATAAGCAGAATTTAAAAGGTTGTAAGTACCGACTATATTAGTAAAAATAAAATCTTCTGGTCTATCTATTGATCTATCAACATGCGATTCTGCTGCAAGATGAATTACATAATTAGGTTTATATTTATTAAAAACATTCTTCAAAAATATAGGGTCTCTAATATCCTTTTTTATTAAAAGATAGTTAGACTTATTAACATTTCCAACTGATTTTTCATTAGAGGCATAAGAAATTTTATCTATATTTATTAAATAGTTATTCTTTTTTGCCAAATTCCGAATTAAA
>CAZLAN010000028.1:0-12188 GCA_964557485.1 uncultured Rhodobiaceae bacterium
GAATTGAAAGTGGGCCACAAACAAGAAACATAGTTGTCATAGAAAGATCTATTGCCATTTCATTTTTGAAAACTTTATCAGTAAAGAACGCTACAAACATTGGCCCTAATCCATAACCAAAAATATTGGCAGTGAAAACATAAATACCTGAAACTACTCCGCGATATTGATTAGGTGAAACATTTTGAAGGGATGTAGCGAATAATGCGAGAGGAAGAGTTATAAAAAAGCTAACCAAAAAGATCCCAACAAGAACTAGTTCTGAGCTTAAAAATAAAAAAGTAATTGGTCCTAGAATAGTTAGTGAAACAGCAGATATTAAACAAACTATTAATGTAGCAGCATTAACATTCAATTTCGTAAGATATCTCTCTAAAACTGGGCCTGAAATAACACCAATTGAACCTGCAAAAAGAGTTACCAGACCATACTGATCACCTATTCTAGTGTGTTCCCATCCATGTATTCTGTGTAAAAATGTGGGGACCCATGACTGAACTCCATAGAGAAGAACCACAATTAGAGCTGACCCCATTAACAATGGAAAATATACAACCATATTTTTACGTACATATGAAAAGACCTGACCAATGCTATCTTTTTCTTTATCCTCTACTTCTAAAACTTCCTTTCTTTCTGGATCTTTTAATATAAACATAAATAGTCCCAGTATAAGTCCAGGAACAGCTATAATTAGAAAAATAATTTGCCAGGGTTGAATTAAAATACCACTAATTATTTCTACAGGCTCATTATACATTCTAAGAATTTGAGCTCCAAAAAGGAGTGAAAGACCTTGACCAATATAAGGTCCCATCAAATATATGCTCATAGGAAAACTTCTACGCTCTACAGGAAATAGATCAGATATTATTGACCATGAGGCAGGGGTTAATGCGGCTTCTCCTGCGCCAACACCAGATCTAGACAATACTAGGTGAAATGCATTTTTAGAGAATCCACAAGCTGCAGTAGCAAAACTCCAGATTACTATTCCGCCAATAAGGACCTTAACTCTATTTACTTTATCTACAATCCGACCAAAAGGGATACTAAAAAATATGTAAGCTAAAACAAAACCCCAACCCTGAATAAAAGAAATTTCAAAATCAGTTAAACCCATGTCTTCTTTAATGGGGACGACAAGGTAATTAATCATTTGCCTATCTATAAAAGATATAATGTAAGCAAAAAGAAGTATTGAGGTAAAAAACCATGCGTAGGATTTTTTTGGCCATACTGTCTGATTCATAAAGTCCCCCAAAAAATAAACCCCGTAAAAATATAACGGGGTTTATTCTAACTTCAAGTAACTAATAGGGTTAATTCAAATAACCTCTATTCTGCTTCCCAACTTTTAACTAAGTTGAGTAATGCAGTATCCATTACCCTACGAAATTTATTTGCGCCTCTTAAATATTCTTGACCATCATCACTTGCCAAAGTCTCATCAAGATTTGAAAGAGCCTCTTCTAAAGAAGAACCATTTATAACTACATAATGAGTTCTTCCTTTAATGCCTGTAAATGTATCCTCAAAAACAATCATTTCACCCTTTTGGCCAGGTGAATTAACTAATTTACTAAGAGCGTCAACAAAGGCTTTAGAATTTTTTGCCCTAATATCAATTATAACGCCAACAGGTGAAGTAGGATTCTGATTATCTGAAGCAATTATAGGCGTTCCAGCACCTTCCATAATGATTTCACCAGCACCAGATATAATACCTAATAATTCTTGTCCTTCGACACTTGAGTTAACAATTTTATTGTTTTTTTCAAACTGCGATGGGCTAGAATTCTCAGTCACTATGCAATGCGAAAATTTATTTGCACCATTTAATGGAAATGCATAAAGACGATGAGTTGACACACCTTGAGATGCAGGAGACGCAAAGAAATTGTCAAACGCTCCTATAAAAGTGTTAATGCTTTCCTCTGTTTCAAGATTAAAGCAGTAATATGCGTGCAACGGTGCGGCATATGATTTCACTGTCATAAATAAAATGACAGTAAATGTACTAATTAAATATTTGAGCATAATAATTCTCCATAAATTTTATTGAGGAAGTCTATTTAATACTTCGACTGTATATAATTGTTCCCCTTTGCACATAGCAAAATGTTTTTCATAGTCTCTGTAATGCTTCCAACCACCTTCTGCAATGGTCTTCTGATGCTTCATAACACCTTTAATGTCTTGGAAAATAATAATATGAGCAAATTCACCAGGGGCACTTCCTTTACCCAATCTCGGAATGATTCCAGCCCATCCAATGATACCTTGGTCATTTCCTTTTAAATTGTTAGCCATGCTTCGATGTTTTTCAATAACTTCTTCAGCACTAACACCTTCGTTAAGTGAACACCAATTCCAAGTTACAGCTCTTTGATCTGCTTCAGCCAGAGCCTTTTCATCTGAAAAAAGAGTTATACCTGTACCCATTTTTGGATAACAATTAGCAGCTTGTTGCCATCTGTTATTTAACTTTTGACCTTCTTTCGTCCCTAGCCATAAATCCCAAGCTTCTCCAGAAGTGTCATGAGAAGATCCTAGAATTTCAAGAAAATCATAACTTAAAGGCTTTCCTGTTGTAGCATGAGAAAAAAGAGGGAAATGCCTTACATAAAATGTTTCGACATTATTTTTCTTTGACCATTTTACATAATCTTGAGTAACAACTTCATATTGATCCATTGTAACTCCTTCATTAAGTTTACAAACATTTACCTGAACATTAGCAACATTAGGTAATTCTTGATTATGACCATCGGCATAAGAAAAATTATTGGTACTAAAAACTAACAGAAAAAATGTTATAAAAGTGAAAACTTTCATAGAAAACTCCATAATAAAACAAGTTATTTAGTGCATTTACATAAAAGATTATCAATTAGAAAAATTCTAAATCTTTAATAATTAGTAATTTTATACATAATACTGTGGATAACTTTCTTTTTTCCTCTTATTTGTTAACTTTTAATAAATTAGAATGATATCTTTATAAGAAATATTGGAGGTAAAAATGGATAATCTGAGAAGAATTATTACTGGTCATAATGAAGATGGAAAATCAATAATAACAATTGATGGACCTCCGGCAAGAATATTAGGAAAAGATTTTGGCGGACTTTTCGAAATCTGGAATACTGACGGTAATTTAATTGATACTCTAGATAAAAGTGACCGTGCAGATATTGATGTTATTTTATCTCCTCCAGAAAATGGTAGCAAATTTCGATATTTTGCCATTAGCCCTACCCCAGAAGGTATACCTCTTGAAAAACTTGAAGAGGCAACAGCTAGAGCCTTCGAAGAAATGGGTGCAAGTCATGAAAGAGTCGACACCTCAAGACATCCTTCAATGCATAAAACAAAAACCATCGATTATATTATTCTACTAAAAGGAGATGTAACCCTTCTTCTTGATGAAGATGAGGTAAGATTAAAACCTTTTGATGTAGTTGTACAAAGAAGTACAAATCATGCATGGGTGAATAATGGCTCTGAACCAGCTTTGTTAATAGCAGTACTTATAGATAGTGAAATTAAGGATTAATTATTCTGAAGCTTTTATTGAACTTCGATATTCTTTAAGCCTTCTTTTATTATCATTTGGATGAGTCCAATCTTCTTTTATCATTGGTTCAACCCTCAATTCATTTGGTATTTTGTTTAAACCTATTATCTTATCAATTTGCTGATGCCAGTGATAAATTCTTGCCTCTTGATAACTTAAAGGCACTCCATCAAAAACATAGGAATCAACTGCCTTTTGAATCCACCCACCAAAATGCAAATCTTCATCTAATACTTTATTAAAACCATCAATAGCTATATCCCAAATCTTTGGTCTCTTACCTTTCCCCCAATGAGGAGCTACCCAGAAAACTTCAAAAATGCATTCATCAATTGCTGTTGGCCACCATAAAAGTATTGGGAAACCTTTCTCAGACATAGGTGAAACAAAATTGGGTACCAAATTATATGATTGAGTGCAAGTTCTAGCTATATATCCACAAGTTTCAATTTCCGGCCTATTATCTACCTCTTCATAAACTTTGTTTTTATAATAGTTAGAAGGTTTACCATTTTTTTCTGCATGTTCTTTTATTGCATTTGGATTTGCTTTTAAGGATATCTGAGGTAAATCCGGAAATGTTCGACTTGGCGCAACCATTCTCCCATGTCCATTTGGATAAAAGGTATTAACATTCCCAGTATAATCTAAACCACTATGAACGGTCTCAGGATGAATAGACTTAACATGATAGACCTCCATGTTTGCTTCCATTGCAATTTTCCAATTACATTTAAGAGTATAAGTATAATGATCGATTAAACTAAGCGAACTAAATTGAAACTCTTCTAACTCATTATATATAATTCCTAAATTTTCTTTTAAACTTTGAGAATCTAAATCAAAATTTACAAATATTAGATTTCCTAATAATTCAACTTTGACTTTGTGAAGACTTCTGCAACTATCATCAAAATCCTTAAAATCCTTTGGATCTCTCTTTCCAATTAAATTTCCATCATGGTCATATGTCCATCCATGATATCCGCAAATTAATTTATCGGCTTGCCCATATTCTTCAAGAACAATTGCAGCTCCCCTATGTCTACACATATTGTAAAAAGCAGTAACTTCAGTTTCACTTTTTCTTACGAGAATTACGGGTTGCCCGGATTTTTCCCAAAGCTTGTAGCTACCTAAATCAGGTATTTCATCTAAATGTCCGGCTAGTAACCAACTTTTTTTCCATAAATTCTCTTTCTCTAACTCATAGAATTCATTATCAGTATACCTTTTACCTGGTAAATCAGGTAATTTTGGAAAACCTTCAGGCGTTGAAGTCCTTTTTCTTTCAAAATCAATTAGATCTTTCAGTTGGTTAATTTGTTCTTGATCCAATTTTACCCCCAAAAAATTATATTGAATCTAGTATATTTTTAGCGTGTAGTACAATATGTATCAATTTATTTCTAAAAAAAGAGATTATTATGGATTTTAATACTATTAAATATGAAGAAAAAGGCAAAACTGCCTTATTAACTTTAAATCGACCAGATAAATTAAATGCATGGACGCCATTAATGGCTGAAGAATTAGCAAAAGCAATAAATAAAGCTAACGAAGATAAATCTATTGGCGCCATAGTCATGACGGGGGAAGGAAAAGGATTCTGTGCAGGCGCAGATATTGAAGAAACATTCCAAACTCGAATTGATGGAAATGATCCAGGAAACGATACACAGTCGGGAAGTGGAGGAATGCCAAAGAATGTTGACTGGGTAAATTTAATTAGAGAATCAAAGCCAATGATTGCTGCAGTAAATGGTGCGGCGGTCGGAATTGGCATAACAATGATATTACCTTTTGATATAATAATAGCTTCTGAAAAAGCCAAATTTGGAATGTTTTTTATTCAAATGGGCTTAGTTCCAGAGTTAGCCAGTAGTCATTTTCTTGTTCAAAGGATGGGATTTGGAAAAGCAAGTGAGCTGTGTTTATCAGGTCGACTTATTGAGGCAAAAGAAGCTGAAAAATCTGGACTTATTGATTTTTTAAGTACTGAAGAAAATTTACTCAAAGATGCAATAGAAAAAGCAGAATTCATAGGAAATAATCCCAACCCACAATTAAAGATGGTAAAGGAACTTTTGACCAAGAATGGAAGCGAAATTGACCTAAAGAAAGCTCAAGAAAGAGAAAGTGAGCTCCTAAGAGAATGTTGGAAAACAGAAGAACATAAAGAGGCTGTAAAGAAGTTCCTTACAAAATCTTCTTAGACAACCTTTCCACTTTTTTCATTCGTATATTGATTGTTGTTATAGACAACAGATCCATTAACAATCACATATTCATAACCTTTTGAATGTCTCATATACCTACTTGCTTCACCGGGAAAATCATTAACGAAAGATTCATCAGATATCCCAACATTATTTATGTCAAATAAAACTATATCTGCAGCTCTTCCTTTTTCAATAACTCCCCTATCTTTTATCCCCCAATCATCTGCAACTTCTTTAGTCATCCTAAAAATTGCTTTAGGTAGACTCATTTTTTGTGTTTCTCTCACATAATGTTCTAATAAATGAGTAGTATCTCCAGTCCCGCAAAATTGCGTAATATGAGCACCTGCATCTGATGCCCCAAAATGGCATAATTCACTTGTGATTAAATGACTAACAGATTCTTTATCAGAATTCAGCACATCAACAAGTTGAAACTCAGTTTTCAAATCATCAGCTAAAGCAACATCGAGAATAACTTGACCAATTTCTTTATTTTCTTCCTGAGCTATCTCCATCAAAAACTTTCCAACATATTTTTTATTCGTCTCAGAATATACCTCACCTATTTTCAACATAGGTAAAGCAGCACTCATGCCTTCAGCTGTCTTCGCCTCTTCTACTAATATTTTTTGTTTCTCCAAATCTGAAAAGGCTTTTTTCCTATTGTCATAAGATAAATCCATTATTGATTTCCAAGTTGGCATTCCAAATAAAAGCATACTTGTTTCAGATAACCTCATATTCAAATCAAAGCATCTTGGCATTGTCTGTCCAAAAACTTTTGCTCCTCTATCTCTCTGTCTTTGAAGGGATTCCATTATTTGCTCAGCCTTAGGTGCATCTGGAGTTGATAAAACTGGTTGAAAAGTACACATAATTCCTGTTTCAAGACTAATATCTCCAAGCTCTTCAATATTTTCTAATTGTGTTTTCATATCAATAAAATATGGAACAACCTGCCAGACACCTCTTCCAGTTTTAGTTGCCGCACGTGCTAGCTCAATTTTTTCTTTTTTGCACGAAAATCGACTCGGGACAGGATGTAAATTTTCATCTACATCTACATAAGATGATGAAACGCCCAAAGCTCCCTGTTCCATTGCCGTTTCTACAATTTCACACATTTTTTTGATCTCTTCATTTGTAGCTTCTCTCTTTTGGCTTTCTTCTCCCATGACATACAATCTGACCGCTGAATGACCGACCAAAGCGCCTACATTAATTCCTAAGTTTGGTTTAATATGCTCAAGATATTCTCCAAAAGTTTCCCAGGAAAATGGTACTGCTTCATCAAATGTAGGTTTTTTAATATCCTCAATAACCTGAAACATAGATATAATTTTATCTGCACCACCATCCCTCACTGGAGCAAGAGAAAGAGAGCAATTTCCTGTAACAACGGTTGTTACACCATGCTCAATTGAAGGCGTTGCATAGCCATCCCAACATAATTGAGGATCAAAATGAGTATGAATGTCTATAAATCCTGGTGTTAATGTTAAACCTTTAGCATCAATTATAGTTTCAAAATCTCCCTCGATGCTACCTACATCAGTTATAATGCCATCTTCGATTGAAACATCACCTTTAAAGCCATCGTTACCTGTTCCATCAATAATATTGGCATTCTTAATTAATAATGAATTTTTATTCACTTTAGTCCCCTTAAGATTTAATAATTTTATTCTTCCTTAGTTATTAATTCTTGTCTAGAATTTTGTTAAAAGGAAATTTTATGTTTGCATCTAATAAACCAATAATTCAGACAGCCTATGCGGTAGAAAATGTTATTGATGCTGCTGAAGTCTGGTCCAAAAGATTTGATATAGGTCCTTTTTATTTTAATGAACATATAGAAGTGTCTGATTCTAGAGTTTATGGAGTAGCGTCAGATTTTGACCATTCTTCTGCTTATGGATGGAAAGAAAATCTTATGATTGAACTGATATGTGATCATTCCCAAATAACAAAGAAGAATGGTCTTCATCACATAGCTTGGATAGCAAAAGATTTTGAAAAAGAAGTGCTTGAATTAAAAGATCAAAATTGCAAAGAAGTGCTTTTTGCTAAAGCAGGGAATAGAGATGGAATGAAATTCTCATGGTTTGATCCAGGAATTGAAGTGGGTCACTTTTATGAAATATATGAAGATAATGCATCTTTAAAAAACTTTTACTCATTTGTTTACAAAGCTTCCTTAGAATGGGATGGTAACAATCCGGTTAGAAGTGTTCAGGAAATTATGTAGGAGAAAATTATGACTTTAGTAACAGTATTAAGTGCAAGTGGAAGACCAGGACTAGCTCAAGTAAGGCAGCTTCTAAAAGCGGGTTATGATGTTAGAGCAACTAGTAGAGACGCAAGTAAGTTAAGTCAATTTGATAATATTGAAGTGGTTAATGCAGATTATAATGATACTGACTCTGTTTATGAAGCATGTCTTGGAGCAGATTCCGTCTTTTACACTCGTCCATCGTTTGAAGAATCTCACAAAGCACTTGATTTTGCAGCAACTGTCGGAAGCGCAGCAAAAAGAGCTAATGTTAGAAGACTAATCTATAATACTTGTTGTTGGGGGCCACCAGAAGAACTTGGAGAAGTAGGACAACTAGGCTATGACAGCGTTAAATTAATGATAAATACTCTTCAGCAAGGAGGAGTTCAAACTACAACTTTTCAACCAGTATTATTTATGGACAATCTTCTAACTGACTGGGCAAGACAAGATATTATGGAAAATGATATATATACTTATCCTCATAATCCTAATCTTGAGGCAAGTTGGATCTGCCTTGATGATGTTGCAAAATTTATGATAGCGGCAATTGATAGAGATGATCTTATTGGCAGAAATATAAATATTGGAGGACCAGAAGTATTTACCCCACCACGTGTTGCAGATTTATTATCGGGACATTTTGGACGACCAATACGATATGAAGAATTAAATCTTGAAGATTTTTCTAACAGATTGTTTGATATTTTCTTTGCTGATATTGAGGAAGAAAAGAGAGGCGGAAGATCTGAAAGTCGAGAAGCCTTTATAGAAAGTATGTCTGATTTTTATCGTTTCAATAATGTTTCTGAACATAAGCCGTTTAAAGTAGATATGAAACCAGTTTTGGAAGAAATACCAATTAAATTAACACCTTTCAGTGAATGGATAAATCAACAAGACTGGAATGAAAAACTTGATACTACTGCTGGTTAAGAAAAGGTCTTATTGATTTGATTTAAACCCTTAATACCGGGTGAAAGTTCTTTCTTTGTTAATTGATTAAAAGGTTTATCTGATGTTGAAAGAGCTTTATGTAAATCTTCTTCGTCAGAATCAACATAAATTAAACCTGTTATGATTTCTCCTTTTTCTCTTGAATCATTTATTTTTCCAATTGCTTTTTTTCTGCTACCTGGATCATAATTTTTACTTAACTTATATAAAACCATCTTTGATCCATCATGAACTTCAATTTCTACTGATTGTCCTTCCTTATAATCAACTGAAATTTCTTCACTTTCTGGAATAACATCTAAAAAACCTACTGCTTCATTATGCTCCCTAAAATACTCATAGCTTTTTGTAGATTCAGCATGATTGTTAAAAGTTACACATGGAGAGACAACATCAATAAAAGCAAAACCATTATAACTTAATGCGGCTCTAATTAACGGTATCAATTGATCTTTATCTCCAGAAAAGCTTCTAGCTACAAAGCCTGCTCCTAATTGAATAGCTAAAGCTACTAAATCAATTGATTCAAAAATATTGTCTACACCTTTTCTGTTTTTAGATTCTTTGTCATTTGTTGCAGAAAATTGTCCTTTCGTAAGACCATAGGTTCCATTATTTTCACAAATATATACCATATTAAGTCTGCGCCTAATAACATGACTAAATTGACCAAGACCAATTGATGCAGTATCGCCATCACCCGAAACCCCAAGATAATATAAGTCTTTGTTAGCTAGGTTGGCTCCAGTAGCAACTGAAGGCATTCGCCCATGAACTGAATTAAAGCCATGAGATTTATTCAAAAAATATGTAGGAGTCTTAGAAGAACAGCCTATTCCAGATAATTTAGCAAGTCTATGAGCTGGAATTGATAATTGAAAACATGCTTCAATTATGGCTGAAGAAACTGAATCATGTCCACAACCAGCGCATAATGTTGAAAGAGCACCTTCATAATCTCTTCTTGTTAAACCAAGTTCATTTTTTGGTAAATTTGGATGTCTAGCTATTGGTTTTTTTATAAAACTCATTATCTTCCTATGCTGCTGATTTAGGTTTCTTAACTTTAATTTTTATTTTTTTATTATCTCTAATTTTTAAGTAAAATTCATCAATTATAAATTTGGCTGTAACTGGATTTCCATCGAAATTTAATATAGAGGTAAAATTATTAATATCTTTATTTAATTCATTTGAAATTAAAAACTTCATTTGTGCATCACGATTCTGTTCCAGAATAATTAAATATTTATGCTCATCAATAAATCTCGCTAAAGAATTATCAAAAGGAAAAGATCTAATTCTAATTTTATCAATGCTATAACCTTCTTTATGAAGTAAATCGATAGACTCATCTACAGCAGGTGTTGATGATCCAAAATAGATTAAACCTATATCACTTCCATTTTTTGAGGATTTTTTTAATGGTTTTGGAAGATATCTTACAGATTTACTAAATTTTTTTGTCAGTCTTTTTAAATTCTCTGCATTAATTCTTCCATCTTCTGTATAACCAGCAAAGGCATCATGAGAAGTTCCTCTAGTGAAAAAAGAACCTTTTGATGGATGTGTTCCAGGTAATGTTCTGTATGGAATCCCATCACCATCAATATCAAGATATCTCCCCCACATCTCTAATTTATCAAGATCTTTCGCAGTTAAAACTTTTCCCCTATCAAAATTATATTTCGTATCAATAGTGAGAGGATCAACAACCCAATCATTCATACCAATATCTAGATCACTCATAACAATTACTGGAGTCTGCAACCTTTCAGCAATATCAAAAGCTTGAATTGACATCTCAAAACATTCTTTAGGATCAGATGGGAAAAGTAAGATATGCTTAGTATCTCCATGAGAAGCATAAGCACTTGAGAGGATATCAGATTGCTGTGTTCTTGTTGGCATTCCTGTAGAGGGCCCTCCTCTTTGAATATTAAATAATACAAGTGGAATCTCAGCAAAATATGCTAAACCCAAAAATTCTGACATTAATGATATTCCGGGACCAGATGTTGCTGTAAAGGCTCTTGCTCCATTCCAATTCGCTCCAATTGCCATCCCAATAGCTGAAAGCTCATCTTCAGCTTGAACAACAGCCCCAGCCAACTTTCCATTAGAATCTTTTCTAAAAGTACGAACATATTTTTCAAAAGCTTCAGCAAGAGAGGTAGAAGGCGTAATTGGATACCAAGACGCAATAGTTGCGCCTCCATATACACAACCTAGACCTGCAGCTTCATTGCCTTGAATCATTATCTTTTTTTCTTTTGAATTCATGCTTTTTAATTTTAGATTAAAAGCTGAATTAAAGTTTTCTTGAGCATATTTTCTTCCTAAGCCTAAAGCATGTAAATTTGGCTTTATCAGTTTTGGTTTTTTCTTGAATTCCTCTTTAATAAGAGCCTTAATTACCTTTATATCCATATTAAATAGAAATGATAAAGCGCCGAAACAAACTATATTTTTAAATAACTGTCTTTGTCTTGGGTCATCATAATATTCGGCACAGATACTAGCCATAGGTATTCCTATGATATTAAGATCTTTTCTTGAAAATTTTCTATCCATAGTATTATCATAAATAAGATAGCCACCTCTAACTACATCTTTTATATCAGATTGATATGTCTGGGGATTTAGCGCAATAAGACAATCAATACCTTCTCTCCTTGCATTATAACCATCCTTATTAACTCGAATTTCATACCATGTAGGAAGCCCTTGTATGTTTGAAGGAAATATATTTTTAGGACTTACAGGAATTCCCATCTTAAATATTGTTTTAGCGAACATTAAATTAGCACTGGCTGAACCTGATCCATTTACATTCGCAAATTTAATAACGAAATCGTTAACTTTTGTCATTTTTTGCATCCATCATGTGCCTGAGCACCAAAATAAAAGAACTTTTGCATATCCCATGCTCCTGTAGGACATCGTTCAGCACATAATCCACAGTGCAAACATAGGTCTTCATCTTTAACCATAACTCTTTTTGTGGGTAATTTTCCTGAAACATATAAATCTTCAGCTAAATTTAAAGCTGGTATTCTTAAATTTTCTCTTAATTGATTTTCATCAGCATTTTGAATAAAATTTATACAATCTTCTGGGCAAATATCTACACATGCATCACATTCAATAC
>CAZLAN010000029.1:0-11886 GCA_964557485.1 uncultured Rhodobiaceae bacterium
TTACCTATATACCTTGTTTAAATGATGATAATGATTGGATAGATTTTTTAACAAAGTATATTTATTAATTAAATAGAGAGAAAAAAATGTTAACAAAGGCAGATGATTATCCTATACATCAAAGACCGAGTCCTATAGCGGAAGTTGGATCATCAAGAAATTTTTATGATCGTTATTTTTTTAATGGGTATTCAAAAAAAGGTGATATTTATTTTGGTGCTGCCTTATGTGTTTACCCAAATCTAAATATTATGGACGCTTCTTTCACTATTGCTTATAAGGATGTGCAACATAATGTAAGAGGATCAAGGTTTCTTAACCAAGAAAGGCTGGATACTAAAGTTGGACCTATAGAAGTTAAGGTCTTAGAGCCTCTGCAAAAACTAGAAGTTATCGTAGAAGATAAAGATGTAGATATTTCTGCAAACCTAATATTCGAAGGTTATTGTGAGGCATTACAAGAACCACAGATGTATTTATATGATGGTCCCCGGTTAACTATGGATACTTGTAGAATGGTTCAACATGGTTCTTGGTCTGGAAAAATTAACATTAGTGGGGAAGAAATAACTTTTAATTCAAATGATAATGTTGGAACGAGGGATCGTTCTTGGGGAATTAGACCTGTTGGAGCTTATGATAGCCAGCCAAGCGTTCCTTTTCAAGTACCGCAATTTTATTGGCTCTGGAATCCTTCTCATTTTGAGGATTTTACTACTCAATTTCATTTTGTTGATAATGAAGATGGTGAAATAGTTAATGGGCTTGCTATGATGCAATTTAAGAATGAGAAAAAAGAAGAAAGATTTTTTAATTTATCAAAAAAAGTAAAATATAAAGATAAATCCAGAAGAATAGATTTACTTGAAATTAATTCTCAGGACTCTAAAGGAAATAATGTTAATTTAAGTGTTGTTCCTAAAAAGAGAATTTTTATGTGTGGGCTTGGTTATATGCACCAAGAATGGGGTCACGGACATTACAAAGGTGAAAACGAAAAAACATATGATACATATAATTTAAATGAGGATCCTCATGACCCGCCTTTCCTTCATATTCAATCAATTAGTGATATTACCCTGAAAAGGGGGAATGAATCATTCCAAGGAATTGGTGTTCTTGAGGAATTAATACTTGGGCCTCACAAGACAAGCGGTTTTAAAGATTTACTTGATAGATAATAATGCCAGTTAGCACAGAACAGAATTTTGACAAAAAATTTTCACTTTTTCGAGAATGGTTATTTACACAAGAAGGATTTAAAAAAGAAGACCTTAAGATTGAACCTCATGAAACCTCAATCGCATCAGGTTTCTCGAATGAAACTTTTGTCTTTAGCGTTAAAGAAAAAGATAATATAAAAAATTTAGTTCTAAGGTTAAAGCCAAGTGGGTATCAAGTTTTTCCAGATTATAATCTTAAGCTTCAAGCAGATATAATGAATGCATTAAATAGAAAGGGATTTCCAACTCCTAAAGTAATTTTATATGAATCTGATGAAAATATTATTGGGTCAGAATTTTATTTAATGAACTATTTAGAAGGAGAGGCTCCAAGCGATAATCCTCCTTATCATACGGATCTTAAGGGAATGATGGGAAAAGCCACTCCTGACGAAAGAAGAAAAGTTTGGACAGAGTGGCTACATTATTTAACTAATTTACATTTGCTGGATTTTAAGGAACTAGGTTTATCAGAATTAGAAAAGAAGTATATTAATAAAGACCCATTAGAAATAGATATTGATTATTATCAAAATTTTTTAGAATGGGGCATGGAAGATGAAAAGAATGAGTTATGTGAAAATGTTATTTCCTGGCTAAGATCGAACAAACCTCAATCTTTTAATAAATTAACATTATGTTGGGGAGATTCGAGGCCTGGAAATATTTTATACAAAAACTTTAAAGCTACGGCTTTATTAGATTGGGAAATGGCTGTTTTTGGAGATCCTTTAGCAGATTTAGCTTGGGGGTTTGCAGTTGATGATTCTAGTAGTTTAGGTTTAAATGTAGAAAGATTAGAAGGATCAATGAATGCGGAAGAGGCTATAAAGGAATGGGAAGCTAAAACTAAGTTTTCTACAGAAAATTATAACTATTACCGAATACTTTCGTTATTAAAGTTTTCAGTTATTATGGTTCGTGTAGCAAAAAAATTGGTAATTAATGAAATCATTCCACTAGAAAGTGATTTTTATAAAAATAATTATATATCTAATTTTTTAGAAAAAGAATTTAATAAATTATAAGTGAGGGAAAGATGGAGAATTTTGTTTATCCAGGAATTTTAAGTAGCATTGCGTTGTTGGTTTATTACTTTACCCTTTTTAAAGCCGGCACAGCGCGTGCTCAATTTGGGATTAAAGCGCCGTCTCATGATGGTCCTGAAGAATATGTCAGAAAGGTTAGGGTGCACCACAATACTTTGGAACATTTAGCATTATTTCTTCCTGGATTATGGTTGTTTTCTTTTGCTGTAGATCCAATTTGGGCATCAATAATTGGTGTAATTTGGCCTATAGGAAGGTTACGTTATGCATTTGATTATTATAAAGACGCTGAAAAAAGAGGTCCTGGATTATATTTTAGCATGCCACCAATTTATATTTTTGTAATCGGATCTGCGATAGGATTTCTTTTAAAAATATTTTCTTAGAGGTTTTTTGTGATTAAGTGGGGCGTCTTAGGAACTGGATCAATAGCAAATATTTTTATTGAATCTTTAAAAGTATCAAAAGAATCAGAGCTATTTGGCATAGCTAGCCGTTCAGATAAAAGAGCTAAAGAATTTTCTTCATTACATGATTGTCTGGGATTTACTGAATATGATGAATTAATAAAACAAAAAGATATAAATGCGATATATATAGCGACCCCTCATACCTCCCATTTTAATCTCACTTTTCAATCTTTGATGAGAGGTAAGCCTGTTTTGTGCGAAAAACCTTTAGCGACGAATTCTTCAGAAGTAATGATCCTAATAGACCTTGCTAGAAAAAAGAATCTATTACTTATGGAAGCCCTTATGTACAGAATGCATGCGCAGACAGATATGATAAAAGAGATAGTAATAACCGAATTCTTAAATAAAGAAGTTTTAATAGAAGCTTCTTTTGGATTTGAGGCAAATGTTAATAATAACCATAGACTCCTTAACCCAGAACTTGGAGGCGGTTCAATTCTGGATGTAGGCTGCTATCCAATGTCTATGTCGAGGATGCTAATAGGTCTAATTAATGGAAAAAGCTTCTCTGATCCAGTTGAATTTGAAGTAAAAAGTGAATTAAACAAAGAAAATATAGATTTGTACTCAGAAGCAGTTTTAGCCTTTGAAGGCAATTGTAGCGCTAAAATTGTTTCGTCAATAAATAGGAAATTAGAGAATTCTATTAAAATTACTGATGGAGAAAAAACTCTTATAGTTGATCAGCCATGGCATTGTGGCGAATATACTAACAAAGTTTCAGAAATTTTATTAATGGAGAAGAATAAAGAAAGTAAGAGGTTACCTATTAAGGCTAAAGAAAGTATTTACTCAAATGAAATAAATCATTTTAGTGAAATGCTTAATTCTTCGCGAAATGAATCTAATAAAATCTCACATTTAGATAGTTATGGTAATGCATTAAGCTTAGATAGGTGGCGAAAAAAAGCAGGTGTTAAATATTCTTTTGATGTTCCTGAAAATAAAAATTCTACATTCTGGAAGTCTAAAACGGATAAAAATAAAAATTTGATTCCAAAAGGAAAAATAGAGGGATTAGAGAAAAATATTTCTAGACTTGTTTTTGGTTGTGATAATCAACTAGATGTAAATCATGCTTTTGCGATGTTTGATCATTTTTATTCTTTAGGAGGGAATGCTTTTGATACAGCCTATATTTATAATAATGGAAAAAGTGACGAATATCTGGGAAGATGGATAAAATCTAGAGAATTATTTAAAGAGATAGTAATTTTAGGAAAGGGTGTTCATACACCTGATTGTTTTCCTGATAAAATTCGTGCGCAGCTTCTTGAAACTCTATCAAGATTACAAATAGAATGTTTAGATGTTTATTGCTTGCATAGAGATAATGAAGAGATTCCTGTTGATGAATTTATTGATGTCTTAGATGATTTAAGAAGTGAAGGTTTAATTAATATTTATGGGGCATCAAATTGGTCTCTTAAAAGATTTGCTAAAGCTAATGAATATTCAAAGTCTTCTAATAAAAAACCTTTTAGTATTTTAAGTAATAATTTTAGTCTTGCAAGGATGTTAGAGCCAGTTTGGGATGGTTGTGAGAGTTGTTCCGAAGAAGATTTTAAGAGTTACTTAAAAAAAGAAAATATTCCAATTTTTCCATGGTCAAGTCAGGCGCGTGGTTTTTTTATTGATAAATATTTTAATAACCCTCATCATCCAGCTAATCCTAGTAAAAAAGAACAAGCAAGAGTTTGGGAAGATAAAAATAATATTGAAAGAAGAGAACGTTGTTATGCAATAGCAAAAAAGAAAGGTTTTGAGCCTATAGAAATAGCTTTGGCTTTTGTACTTAAGCAAGAATTTCCTACATTTCCTTTAATTGGGCCAAGAAATTTTTTTGAGACTGAAAGTTCTATAAGAGCGTTTAAAGTAAACTTAAAGAATGAAGAATTGAGTTGGCTGGATTTAGGATGAATTAATTTTTCAATTCATATGTTCCGTCTAAATTTTCTCCACTTATTTTTATTTCATTATTTTTCTCCATCCTTTTAAGGTGGGCAAGTGTAGACATTGCTGCAGCTGGATGAAGGCCAACATCGATATCCTTATAAATTATTTTAACTATATCAGGTATTTTATTTTTTCCACTTTTAATGGCATTAATAATTTGTCTCTCCCTTTCCATTCTATGCGTAATGTATTTTTCTAGAATATCTTTTGGATTCTCAATTATTGGTCCATGTGTTGGGCAAAAGTCTTTTTCCGATCTTTTTAATAGTTTCTTTAAAGAATTTATATAATCATTCATATTTCCATCAGGAGGGACAATTACTGTAGTAGACCAACCCATCACATGATCTCCCGAAAACAAGATTTCTTCATCAAGTAAAGAGTAACACATATGATTGGATGTATGTCCCGGAGTATGAATAGCTTCAATAGTCCATTCACTAGTTTCTACTAAATCGCCATCACTTAATTCTATATCTCCTTCAATATTTTTATCATACCCCTCTTCAAACTTATCATTATCTTCAAAATCGCTTGTTAAAGTTTTAAAATATATTTTTGCGCCTGTTTCTTCTTTTAATTTTTTTGCCAAAGGAGAATGATCATTATGATTATGGGTGAGAAATATATGAGTAATGGTCTGCCCTTTAGTTGATTTAATTATCGCGTCAAAATGGTTTTGATCAATAGGGCCTGGATCTATTATTGCAAGATTTTCTTTTCCGATTATATATGTTCCGGTCCCAGTAAAAGTAAAAGGACCAGGATTATTTGCGATAATGCGTCTAATTAAAGGGCTAATTTTATCGCAATTGCCATATTCAAATGAGTTTATGAAATCTTCTGGTGACATTAGAATTAATAAAAAATTCCCCTAAAAAACAAAAAATGATAACAAGCCTTTAGATTTGTATTATTAGTTAATAAAAAAAGATACTATAAAAGATTATGAAATATATTTCTACAAGAGGAAATGCACCTGAATTAGACTTTGAAGAGGTTCTTTTGGAGGGTCTGGCAAAAGATGGCGGTTTATATATTCCAAAAATATGGCCTAAGGTGGACTATAATAATTTACCTAAAGGATCTTATTTTGAACAGGCGGCATTTATAATTCATCCATTTGTTGATGATTTTGTAAGTAAGGAAGAATTACTTTCGTTAACAGAAAGAGCTTATTCTCAATTTCCGTTAGATGATGCAGCCCCTCTAAAAGAAGTTCAAAAAGGTAATTATCTTCTTGAGCTTTATCACGGACCTACTCTTGCATTTAAAGATTTTGCTATGTTACTTTTGGCTGAATTCTTTGATTTTTCTCTAAAAAAGAAGAATAAGAAGGTAACTATTTTAGGAGCGACTTCAGGTGATACTGGAAGCGCTGCAATTGAGGCATTTAAAGATAGTAATCATGTTAATATATTCATTCTTTTTCCTAAAGGAAGAGTGTCGGATATACAAAGAAAACAAATGACTACTGTTTCAAGTAAAAGTGTTTATCCTATAGAGGTGAGTGGAAATTTTGACGATTGTCAAAATCTTGTAAAGGATTTATTCCAAGATTTAAAATTTAAAAATGAGTTTAATCTTGCTGCAATTAATTCAATAAATTGGGCAAGAGTGGCAGCTCAGATTGTTTATTATTTTACATCTTTTCAGAAACTAGATGCAGAAAAAGTATCTTATTCAGTTCCTACAGGAAATTTCGGAGATATTTTGGCAGGATGGGTAGCAAAAAAAATGGGATTGCCAATTGATAGGTTAATTGTTGCCACTAATAGTAATGACATTTTGCATAGAGCAATATCTAATGGAAATTATTTTCAAGAAAAGGTGCAGGCAACAATTTCACCTAGTATGGATATACAAATTTCTAGTAATTTTGAGAGATTACTTTTTGAATCCTTAGGTAGGAATTCAAAAGAAATGACTTCTTTGATAGAAAAATTAAAAAATGAAAAAGGTTTTACAATAAATCAATCTTCTCTTGAATTTATTCGGAACGATTTTGATTCTGGGAATGCCAGTGAAGATCAAATTAGGGATACTATAAATTTAATTTATAAAGATTCAGGAATCATAATTGATCCACACACAGCTGTAGGTTTTTTTGCTTCAAAAGATAAATTAAATAAATCTTTTCCTGTGATTAACTTGGGAACAGCAGATCCAGCAAAATTTCCCAATGCCATTAGGGATTCTGTTTCAATAGAACCCAGTATTCCTCATAAATTGGCTAAAATATTAAAAAAGGATGAAAAATTTGACAAATTAGAAGATGATCCTAATGCCTTGAAAAGTTATATTATAAGTAAGATTAAGTGATGGGCTTCTTTATAAAGAAACTGGCATTAGTATTTATATTGATAATTTTTAAAGGAGTATCACATGCTGATATTATTACCTTTGATTCTCATATAGATATTCCTTTTGATTTTATAGAAAACCCTGATCACGATCCCGGTAATTTAACAAATATGCAGGTTGATATAGCTAAAATGAAAGATGGAGGTCTAGATTCTGGTTTTTTCATTGTATATGTGCCCCAAGGCAGCTTAACCGCAGAAGGTTTTAAAGAGGCTAAAAAATTAGCTGAAAAGAAGTTTGCATCTATAAGAAAAATGACGGAATTGTATTCTTCCGAAATTTCTTTAGCGCTTAACCCTGAAGAAATTCGTAATGCTAAAAAAAATAATATCCTTTCTGCAGCAATAGGCATAGAAAATGGATATGTAATAGGCAATGATATTTCCCTTTTAGATTATTATTATAAATTAGGAGCTCGTTATATGACTTTAGCTCACATAGGGCATAATCAAATAGCTGATAGCTCAATTCCAAGTAAAAAACTTAATAATAATGAAAAGATGAATTTTGGTATTTCCTCTTTTGGCGCAGAAGCAATATTAAAAATGAATGAAATTGGAATGATTGTTGATATTAGTCATATTTCTGAACAAGCTGCACTTGAGGCAATAGAAATTTCCAAAGCACCTGTAATAGCTTCACATTCATGTGTTAAATCTATAGCAAATCATCCAAGAAATATTTCTGATCAGTTATTAACTGCGCTTGCAAAAAATGGTGGTGTAATTCAGATCGTTGCCTTTCCGAACTATGTAAAGGTTGATAATGAAAGGTTTTTTCAAATAATTAATTTAAATAAGAAGGTAGCTACAATCTATCAAGATAAAGAATTTATTCCTTCTAAACATATGGAAAAGAAAGAATATATTGAAGGGATAATAGATATAAATAGAGAATACCCATTACCTTCCATTGATGATTTAATTGATCATATTGATTATGTTGTAAATCTCGTTGGAATAGATCATGTTGGATTATCTTCTGATTTTGGCGGAGGAGGAGGAATAGATGGTTGGATGGATGCTAGTGAAACAAATATCTTAACTAATAAGTTATTTTCTAGAGGTTATTCTAAAGGTGATATTGAAAAGATTTGGGGAGGAAATATATTTCGAGTTTGGGGTGAAGTTGAATCAATCTCAAAAAATTATTAAGCCAAACCGCTTTTTTCAGATAGAAAACTTAGATTAAGACCCATGTCTTCAATAGATTTCTTCCAAATTAAGTCGTGATCTTTGTTGAATATTACTTCATCATCACCGTTATAATTTAACCAGTCATTTGATTTAATTTCTTTGTCTAATTGTCCTGGAGACCAACCACAATAACCTAAATAAAGATTAGCCTTTGTTTCATCCTCTTTATCACATAGAAGGGCTAAGGATTCTTTTGTGGTATTTAAAGAGCAATTAATACCTTCGATTTTTGTACTACCTGTTAGTTGTAGTTCTGAATTATGAATTATAAAACCTTTATCCATCTCTACCGGCCCGCCATTTAATACAGAAATATCATTTCTACTACTATTTGATTCTAGCTTCATATTATTAAGAATCTCTTTAATGCTAATTTCAAAAGGTTTATTGATAATTATACCTGTAGCACCTTCTTTTGAGTAAGATGTTATTAAGATTACTGATTGTTTGAATCTAGAATCAGGCATTGAAGGCATGGCAATCAAGAAACTTCCTATTAATGATTCTGTTTTATACATTTTATTTCGAAAATTAGTGACTATTAACTATCTTAATATATATACTATATAATCTGCATTTAAGCAGTTTTTTAAAATCAAATTTTAATTAGGAGATTATTATGGCTATACAAGAAGGAGATTCTATTCCTGAATCAACTCTTCATCATATGACGGAAAATGGACCAACTCCACTAACAACTACAGAACTTTTTGCAGGAAAAAGAACTGTTCTTTTTGCTGTACCAGGAGCATTTACCCCTGGTTGTTCAATGCAGCATTTACCAGGCTATGTAGATAATTCTGATGCTATATTAGGTAAAAATGTAGATCAAATTGTTTGTTTATCAGTTAATGATCCATTTGTTATGGCTGCTTGGGGAAACGAAAAAGGTGCTGACAAGATTTTGATGGTAGGTGACGGTAACGGTCATCTTACAGAATCTTTAGGTTTAACAATGGATGGAAGTGGCTTTGGGCTAGGCAATAGATCTTTAAGATATTCTATGATTATTGATGATAATTCTTTAACTAAATTGAATTTAGAGGAAAATCCAGGAGAAGTTTCTACATCTAGCGCAGAAACAATATTGGAACAATTATAATTTTTCTAATGCGGAACGAGCAAGATAATCAGCTTGCTCGTTTCCTTCATTTCCAGCATGCCCTTTAACCCATTGCCAATTAATTTTTTTTTCATTTATTGCTTCATCCAAACGAATCCATAGATCTTTGTTTTTTACTGGCTTTTTATTAGATGTTTTCCAGTTATTCTTTTTCCAATTAGATATCCACCTTGTTATTCCGTCTTTTACATAATTTGAATCAGTATAAAGAATTATTTCGCTTTTATTATCAAAGTATTCCAGTGCTTTTATAGCGGCCATAAGTTCCATGCGGTTATTAGTTGTTTCTTCCTCGCCACCAGAAAGTTCAATACTTTCATCTTTAAGTTTAATAAAGACTCCCCAACCACCTGGCCCAGGGTTTCCTGAGCATGCACCATCAGTATATATTTCAACTATATTTACCATTTAAGCCCGTATTCTGATGCGTTAGCAACAGTCTTATTAAATTTAAGAATTTTAACAAAATCTTTAGGATTCTTAGGAGTAACAATTGCGTTCCCCTTTTCACTGCGCCAATCATTTAATCTTGTTAAAAGGAATCTTAGAGAGGATGCAGAACATAAGATTGGTAAGTTCTTTATTTCATTATCTTCTAATTTTCTAATTGATTGATATCCTTTTAATAGGCTTTCAGATAAAGATAAGTCAAAACCTTCTTCAGTAAAACACCATGCATTGATACAGATTCCCAAATCGTAAGCAAAGAAATCAATGCAAGAAAAGCAAAAATCTATTACTCCTGATATATTGTTTTCTTCGAATAAAACATTATCAGGAAACAGATCAGCATGGATTATTCCAGAAGGTAAGTCTTTAGGCCAATTTTCTTTAATTCTATTAAATTCTTTCGAAATTTCACTATTCAAGTCTGAGCTAATATTATTAGCTGTTTCATTAGAATTTATAATCAATTCTTCAAAATTATTAATAGATATTGGATTTTTTCTTTTAATGCTTAATTCTTTTCCTGTTAGATGAATTTTAGCCAAGACACTACCCACTTCAAATGTCTGCTCTACTGTAATCTTTTGAGAAGATGATCCACTTAGGAATGATAAAATCGATGCAGGTTTTGAGTTTAGTTCAGATATTAATTTATTTTTTTTGTTACTAATAGGAAGAGGGCAATTAATTTTACTTGAAGACAAGTGGAACATAAAATCTAAAAAGAAGGGTATATCTTCTTTTTTAACTCTATCTTCATAAAGCGTAAGAATATAAGTCCCTTTTTCCGCGATAAGTTTGTAATTTGTATTCTCTACGCCCTCAGATATTTCTTCGTAACCCTTTAATTCGCCTATTTCGTAATCTTTTAAGAATAAGATTAATTCTTCTTTAGTAACATGTGTATAAACAGCCATTTAGCTCTCATTTAATATTTTAGGTATTTTAAAAGTAATATTTTCATTAGCAACAGAGATGTTGTTAATTTTTAATTCAAACCTTTCTTGCATCTCTTGAATAAATTCTTGGATTAATAATTCAGGGGCACTAGCGCTTGCTGTTAGCCCAATTTTATTTTGTTTTTTTATTTCTTCCCAATCCACTTGAGAAGTGTTTGATATTAGAAATGTTTTTTTACATCCAGATTTTCTACCCACTTCAACTAACCTTAATGAATTAGAAGAATTCTTAGCTCCTATTACATAAATAATATTACAATCTTTTGCTATTGATTTAATTGCCATTTGTCGATTAGTAGTTGCATAACATATATCTTCTTTTGGAGGTTTTATTATATTGGGAAATAATTTCTTTAGTTTATCAATTATTTCTTTTGTATCATCAACCGATAAAGTTGTTTGAGTTATTAAAGCAACTTTATCATATTTCGACTTTTTAATTTTTTTAACATCACTTTTTTCTTGAATTAGCGTAATTGCGCTTTGAGGAATTTGACCCATTGTACCTATAACTTCTGGGTGCCCTTCATGACCAATAAGAAAAATATGGGCACCTTCTTTATAGAGTCTTTTTGCTTCATTATGCACCTTAATTACTAATGGGCATGTAGCATCTATGTAAGGCATACTTCTTTTTTCTGCCTCTTTAAGTACTTGTTTAGGTATACCATGGGCAGAAAATATTATATTAGAGCCTTTTGGAGCATCTTTAAGGTCCTCTATAAAGATGACGCCTTTTGTCTCTAAATCCTTGATAACCCATGGGTTATGAACAATTTCATGCTTAACATAAATCGGTGGCCCGTATTTTTTTAACGAAAGTTCAACTATGTTAATAGCTCTATCAACCCCTGCACAGAATCCTCTTGGGTGAGGTAAATATAATATTTTTTTTAATTTTGTGTTCATTTTATTTTTGATTTAACTAATATAGCAAAAATATACAATTTATTTATTCTTTTAATGGAAACTGTCTATGTTTAAAAATCTTTCTTTTATTATAATTTTACTAATCTTAGTGAGTTGTTCTAATTCAGCTGACTTTGATCCTGGACCTTGTCCAAGGGCAGCTATTTTAAAAGGATATGAATCTAAA
>CAZLAN010000030.1:0-11487 GCA_964557485.1 uncultured Rhodobiaceae bacterium
CCATATTAAGTTGTGTATAGAAAGTCTTTTTTCCAAGTCCAATTACATAAGAAGATTTGGAAGAAATTCTTTTAGCAATATTCATAACTTCTTTGTGAAGTTCAGAAGGTTCAAAGATATCATTAATAAGACCAAATCTTTTTGCTTCATCGGCCCCTATCAAATCACCTAAAAGTAACATTTCCATTGAATGTTTTTTCGCTATAGTTCTTGACACTGAAACTAATGGCGTATGACAAAATATACCAATATTTACTCCTGGTGTTGCAAACCTTGTATTGGTATCAGCATAAGCTAAGTCACAGGCAGCTACTAATTGACATCCAGCAGCAGTTGCAACTCCATGTACTTCAGCTATAACAGGTTTATTTAAATTGGATAAAACAGTCATTACCTTTTTTGAGCAAGCTAAAAGATTTCTATAAAAAGTTTCATCCTGATTTTCTTGAATCTCTTTTAGATTATGACCAGCGCTAAAACCCCTTCCTAGACCTTTTAATATTAATGTTTTGGTAGATTTGTCATTATCAGCTTCTTTTAAAGCATCAAACAACTCATTTAGTAGATCTATTGAAAGAGCATTAAAAGATTCTTTATCATTGAGTTTAATTAAAGAAATATCTTCTTCATTTTTTAAAATAACTAGATTTTTACTCGCCATATCTTATTTTCTCCATATTATTAATACTTTAACAGAATTAACTCAATTTTTCTACTATTGGTATATTTGTTAAAAATATCGTCTTATGGTATCGTCATTTTCTAAATCGACATAAAGATATTGGATTTTCGGTGTCGAAAATATGATTTGATAATTAAAGAAAGATGCTTCAGAGTTATATTAATTTTCTAATAAAAAGGAAAAAATATTATGCCATCAAAAGCTAATAAAAAATTATCTGATAGACCTCCTTTTCAGACTTATGCTGATATATTAGAAAATGATACCGTTCCATCACCTGATTTTCTTAAAGAAGGGCCAAATCCTGAAATAGAAAGAAAACCTATTTCAACTTCTCGATACTATGACCAGTCTTTCTTTGAAAAAGAAGTCAAGCATGTTTGGCCATATGTTTGGCAATGGGCTTGTAGAGAAGAAGATATTCCTAATATAGGAGATCATCATATTTATGAGTGTGTAGGCAAATCTTTCATTATTGTTCGTACAAAAGAAAATGAAATAAAAGCTTTAGCTAATTCTTGTCTTCATCGAGGTCGTCAACTTCTAGAAAATGATGGGAATTTATCAGAATTTAAGTGTGCATTTCATGGTCTTAGTTGGAATTTTGATGGAAGTTTTAAAGATAACCCTTTCGGTTGGGATTGCCCTGATTGGAATGGAGGAGCGCCCAATTTACCTGAAGCAAAAGTTGAAACTTGGGGAGGTTTTGTTTTCATTAATATGAATCCCGACGCTCAACCATTAGCAACAGTCTTAGGCCCAATACCTAAGCACTTTGAGAGATATAATCTTGATAATCGCTATAAAGCAATACATGTTTGTAAAAAATTTAAAGCCAATTGGAAATTAACATGTGAAGCATTTATGGAAAGTCATCATGTTATTGAAACACATCCGCAAGCCTTAGCTATGACTGCAGATATTAATTCACAATATGATATATGGAATGATTATGTCGGGAGACAAATTACTGCTCACACTGTGCAGAGTCCTCATATTAAAGAAAACTTGAGTGAACAAGAAATCTTTGATGCCTTTATCAATTTAGGATCAAGAATTGATTTAATCGAAAATCCAGAAATGCGTGTTCCTGATAATATGACAGCGAGAGCGTTTGCAGCACAAATGATGAGAGATAATCTAGAAAACGAAACTGGCCATGATTTTAGTCATGCAGGAGATGCTGAAATGCTTGATTCACATCTTTATAATATATTCCCTAATATAAGTTTTTGGGCAGGAATGGCTAGAAATATGTGTTACAGATTTAGACCTAACGGGTTGGACCCAGAAACCTCTATAATGGATATTGTTATTCTTATGCCCTCTCCCAAAAACAAGCCTAAACCTGATCCCGTTCCCACTGTTTTCTTAGGTCTTGATGAGCCTTTTTCTGATGCTATAGATGTTTTAGGTGAAGGTATGGCCATAGTTTTTGAGCAAGATGCTAGTAACCTTCCTTATATACATAATGGATTAAAGGCCAGTATGAGCAAAACGGTTGAATTTACAAAATATATAGAAGCTAAATTGCGTTTAAATCATTTAGTTATTGATAGAATGATAGAAGAAGGTGAGTCCAGGGAATAAATGATAGATTCAGAAGTTTTATATTATGGAGACTTAAAGGCAGAAAGTAAGCACATCCAATCAGGTAGTAAAGTTTTAACAGATGCTCCTATTGATAATAACGGAAAAGGAGAGGCATTTTCTCCTACTGATTTAGTTGCAACATCTTTAGCTAATTGTATGCTTACTGTTATGGGAATTTCAGCTTATCGTAATAAAATAAATATAAAAGGTACACGAGCAGAAGTGAATAAAGTTATGGGCATTGAACCGAGACGAATTACTGAAATTAAAATTCAATTCTTTTTCCCCGATGATTATAATGATAAATATAAGGAATCTCTTGAGCAGGCAGCCTTAAATTGTCCAGTTGCAAAAAGCCTTTCAGAAGATATAGTTCAAAATATTCATTTTAATTATGAAAATAATTAATTTATAGCCTCAGCAGTTACTAACCAAGCTGCTGCGTCAAGTTGCAATCTTGTTTCTTCCATTTTAACATCTAATGAATTTTTTACCGCTTCAATTGCTTCACTGGCTCTTTTTTTATCTAAATTATCAAGTAGGACAGAGAGCGGTCCAATATTTAGATGTAAGGTCATTAAATCTTCTATCGATTGACCCATATTAAATTTAGTATTTAATGATTGGAATTCAATATTAGAAAAATTCGAATTTTCAAGTATGTCTTGGACATAATCTTTATCAGCAAACGCAAAACCTCCTGGACTTTTAGGATCAGGAGGGGTCATACCTTCTGGTTGAAAAGATTCTAATGATTCATTTGTGCTATTTATCCATTCATTCTCTGATAATTTCTGCCAACATAAAAATGTAATTTTTCCACTATTAATTAATCCTTTACGAATATTAGAAAAAGCGGCATACGGATCAGAAAAAAACATAACCCCAAACTGTGAAAAAATATGCGTATATTCTTCTTTTAAGGTCTCACTAGCCACATCTGAAATATGAAATGAAACATTGGTAATACCCTCCGATTTTTCTTTTGCATGTGAAATCATCTTTTCGGATATATCAAGTCCTTTAACTTTAGCACCAGTCTGAGCTAAAGAAATACTTGTATTACCACCTCCACAACCTACATCAAGAATACGATCATCTGGTTGAGCATTTACCTTTTTTAAAGCTATTTTTGAAAAGGGCTCTATGATCTCATGTAAATAATTTTCACTACGAATAAACCCTTCTCCAAAACTACCATTCCAAAGCTCTTCCTGTTCAACATTTTTAGAATCAGACATTCAAAAAGTTCCATTATTTATTATTTGTTCTAGAGCTTAAGTTAGAATAAGATAATTAAAAACAAAAGGGAAAAAATGCTTACATTATTATATGCTGCACTTCTTACTTTAATAGGTGTCTTTTTAGCTATACGATCAACACAACAAAGAGTTGTAAAGGAACCTCATATTGTTCTTGGAACTGGCGATAACTTTAAACTTCTCCAAAACTCAAGAGCGTTAGCTAACTTAGTTGAATATTCACTTTTCTTCATTATATTGTCATTCCTACTAGAGACTATTGCCCAAATACCAACTTTTGCAATAGGTATTCTTGGCGATATTTTTATATTTGCTCGTATATCTCATGCTTATGGCATTACAAGACCTACAGCTATTAGTAATTTTAGGCTTATAGGATTTGTTCTAACAATTTTAGTTTTAACAATTCAATCAATTTGGGCATTATATATATCTATAAATTGGTTAGCACATAATAATTGGGGTTTTTAGAATAAATTTAAAATGGTAGTCCCTAGGGGAATCGAACCCCTCTTTCCAGGTTGAAAACCTGGCGTCCTAACCGATAGACGAAGGGACCACGCACTTCTTTATAAACAAAATTCATGATCGAATCTAGGCTATAAATGCATCATAAATATGAAATTGTACACTCTTAAGATCTTGCCAATCATTTTTTCTTAATGTGCCAATAAAATGAACTAAGCTTCCACTATGATTACTTATTAAATCGCCCAATGGGGTTCCTATCACATTAAATGCTATAGCATCTAAATTACTATAATTTGAACTAGAAATTCTTAATTTTAAATGACCGTTTCCTACAACTTTACAAAATTCAATCTCAACATTTGTTAAGACAAATCTTGGTTCAGGGTTTCCTTGACCATAAGGTGAAGCCCTATTAATAGAATCGAAAAATTTTCTATTAATATCAACATCATCTAAAATTGAATCATATTTTTGGATTCTTTTATTTAATAAACCTGAGTCTAGTTCATTAATCTTTTTGTCACAAAATTTATTAAATTCTTGGATATTATCTTTTTTTAAACTAAAACCTCCTGCCATAGCATGGCCTCCACCTTTTAAAAGCAAACCTTCATTAACACCATCTATAATAATCTTACCTATATCAATGCCTGGCAATGATCTGCTAGATCCTGTTGAAATTTCATTATCATTTGAAATAACAAATGAAGGTCTATTATATTTTTCTTTAAGACGACTTGCGACAATTCCTAAAACGCCCAAATGCCAATTATCCTCTTCTACAAATAAACTTGATGGATATGTATTTAAATTATTATCATCCTTAAATTCTTCTACTTTTGAGATAGATTGTTCTAGAACTATTTTTTCAATAGTTTGTCTTTTTTTATTCAGATCATTTAACTTTTCTGCGATTGCATCAACTTCATCCTTATTGTCAGAAGTAAGAAGTCTTAATCCTAAGTCTGGAGATCCAGTTCTTCCTGCAGCATTAATTCTTGGTCCCAAAACATAACCTAATTCATAAACACCAATTTCATTTATTCTCGCAACTGAGCACAAGCTCTTAATTCCAATTTTATCTGTATTATTAATGACATTAATTCCCTCCTTAACAAATGCCCTATTTAAGCCTTTAAGTTGAACAACATCACAAATTGTTCCTAATGCTACAATATCTAGATATTTTTTTAGATTTAGTTCACTCTTAGTTTTAAATTCTTCTATTTGCCTTAATGATCTCCGAAGTCCCACTACAAAAAGAAAGGTTAAACCTATTGCAGCTAAGTGATTTAATTTAGAATTATCATTTTCCCTGGTAGGATTTATATGAGCTAAGCATTTTGGCAATTCTCCATTAACTTTATGATGATCAATTATTATTACTTCTATATCATTCTCTTGCGCGTAATTCATTGCTTCTATTGCAGTAGCTCCACAATCAACAGTAATAACAGTATCAATTTCATTTTTTTTAAAATCTTTAAAGGATTGAATATTAGGACCATAACCATCTTTCAATCTGTCAGGTATATATACTGAAGATTCTATATTATAATGTTCAAAAATTTTTTTTAATAATGACGCTGAAGTCGTACCATCAACATCATAATCTCCAATAATTCCTATTTTCTTTTCTTTAAGAATGGCAGTTGTTATAGCCTCAACAGCCTTATCTAAATCAATCAATTCACTTGGATCACTTATTAATTTATTTACTTCAGGGTTAAGAAATTGTTCATATGTTTCAACTGAGACATTTCTTCCTGATAATATTTTATTTAGAGTTTTATTTGTTTGATTTTCTTGGGGAAAATAATTTACAACATCATCATTAATGACTCTTTGTTTCCAATAAATTCCGTTTATAGAAGCTCTTTTATCTAAGCTTGGAACTTTATTAGGCATGATTATCTATCTGAATTAAATTTTTCTATATTTTGATGATGAGCCTGAATCCATCTGACCGTTTTAGAAGATGATCTCATTACGATTGTGTTAGTCCATATACCATTATCAATTTGAATTCCTGATAGAATAGAACCATTCGTTACGCCGGTAGCAGCAAATAATGCATCACCAGTAACCATATCATCTAAAAAGTAAATTTTATCAACATCCTTAACTCCCAATCGGGCCGCTCTATCCTTCTTTTCTTGATCTTCAAGAACTAACCTTGTTTGCATTTGACCACCTATACACCTTAATGCAGCAGCAGCTAATACACCCTCAGGTGCCCCACCTATGCCCATATACATATCAATTCCAGTTGATTTTTCTGTAGTATGGATAACTCCAGCAATATCACCATCTTGAATTAATTTAACTTTAGCGCCAACTGACCTTAGGGAATCAATTAAATTATCATGTCGTGGTCTATCCAAAACACAAACTGTAATTTGTTCAATTGGTTTATTTAGTGCCTTACTTAATTCAATAACATTTTTATCAGGATCTTCATCTAATGAAATAACTCCATCTGGACATCCTGGGCCAATTGCTATTTTTTGCATATATACATCTGGCGCATTTAATAAAGATCCTTTTTCAGCCATAGCAATAGTAGTTAAAGCATCAGCTTGACCTTTTGCTGTTAGAGTTGTTCCTTCTAAAGGGTCTAATGCTATATCAACTTTTGGCCCTTTCCCATTTCCTACTTTTTCACCTATATATAACATTGGAGCTTCATCTCTTTCACCTTCTCCAATGACAACTTCACCATCTATATCCAGTTGATTTAATTCTTTTCTCATAGCATCAACAGCAGCTTGGTCGGCATCCTTTTCATTACCTCTTCCAATTAAATATGAGGCAGCAACTGCCGCACGTTCAGTTACTCTGACTAACTCTAATGTTAAAACTCTATCTAAAATTTTATCTGCCATTTCCTTACCCTTCTTCTAAAACAGGAACATAAACTGGTTTAAGAGAAATTAATTCTGACTCTATAAGCTTTTCTATAAAAGAATTAATTTCCTTTATTCTAACAGGATATGTAATCATAACAACTGGTGTCGAATTTTTTTCATCATTTAAATGACTTTCACCTTTTTGGATGATTTTATCTATCGAAATATTATTTTCACTTAACAAATTAGTCAATTTAGACATTGAACCTTTTTGGTCCCTTAAAAAAACCCTTAAATAGTAAGATCTTTCTTTCGAATCTACTTTATTGTTATTTTCTGAAAGCCTAGAAAATGAATTTCCAAATAATTTCAACTTAACATCTTTAGAGCAATCTATTAAATCGGAAATAACTGATGATGAAGTTGGCCCTTCACCTGCGCCTTTTCCTTCTAATACTACATCACCACTTTCATAATTAATTAGCTGAATAATATTATTTACCCCATAGACTCGACCTAAAACGCTCTTACTTTCAACTAACATTGGCGTAACTTCCTTATATATGTCATTTTTTATGATTTCAGACATCGCAATTAATCTAATTTTATATCCAAATTCTGAGGCATAGTTATGATCTATCAATTCAATGCCCCTAATACCCTTAATATGAATAGTAGCAACTGAAGGAATTTCAGAAAAAATTATAGCGTTAAGAATTGATAATTTATGTGCAGAATCTTCCCCATTAATATCCAAAGTAGGATCTGTCTCAGCATATCCCTTTTTTTGAGCCTCTTTTAGAGCTTCATCAAAACTGATACTTAAGTTATCCATATTCGACAAAATATAATTTGAAGTACCATTTAAGATTGAATAAATTTTTTTTATTTCTTTTACTCTTACGCTTTCCTTTAAAGTTTTTATTACAGGTATTCCTCCAGCAACAGATGCCTCAAAGCCAACAAAATTATTATTCTCTTCAGAAAGTTTCGCTAACTCTCTTCCGTGTTTAGAAAGTAAAGCTTTATTTGCTGTAATAAAATTCTTTCCTTGTTTTAAAGTTTCTAATGCAAGTTTATATGCTAAACCATCAGAGCCTCCAACTAATTCAAGAACAGTATCAATATTTTTATCCTTAGCTAAATTTATAGGATTTTCGTACCAATCATATTTTTTGATACTAATAGGCCTATCTTTATCTTTATTTTTTGCCGATACACCAAGAATATTTAATTTTGCATTATGATTACTTTCAAAAAAAGTATAATTTTTTTCAATATTTTTTATTACACCACATCCTACTGTTCCTAAACCGACAATTCCTATATTTAAAACTTTATTCATTTCATAATTTTTCTTAGATTTCTAGCTGCTTGACGAATTCTCTGTTCGTTTTCAACTATTGAAAGCCTAACAAAACCTTCCCCATATTCGCCAAATCCTAACCCTGGTGATACTGCAATATCAGCTTCTTCAAGTAAAAGCTTAGAAAATTCTAATGATGACATTTTGTTATATTTTTCTGGAATAGGAGACCAAGCAAACATAGTAGCTTTTGGTAAAGGGATATCCCAACCTGCATTAGAGAAAGAATCAACAAGAATATTTCTTCTCTCTTTATAAATATTTCTAATTTTATCAATTACATTTATTTCACTATTCAGTGCAGTGGCAGAAGCTACTTGTATAGGTGTAAAAGCCCCATAATCAAGATATGATTTAATTCGAGTTAATGCGGATATTAGATATTCATTTCCTACTGCAAAACCCATTCGCCAACCAGGCATAGAAAAAGTCTTAGACATTGATGTAAATTCAACGGAAATTTCTTTAGCTCCCTCAATCTCTAATATTGAAGATGGTTTATCTTCTTCAGAAAAATAAATTTCAGAATAAGCTAAATCAGAAATTAAAATGATTTCTTTTTTCTTAGCATAATTGACAATTTCTTTATAAAAATCTTGACTACAAATTCTTGCAGTCGGGTTTGAAGGAAAGTTAATTATGACAGCTGAAACTTTTTTCTTAGAATTTTCAATTTTGGTTGTTATTTCAGTCATTAGATCAATTTCTTCATTAATTCTATAATGGATAAGATCAGCCCCAGAAATTATAAAACCAAATGCATGTATTGGGTATGCTGGATTTGGAACAAGTATAGTGTCTCCAGGAACACTTAAAATTTGTGCCATGTTTGCCAATCCCTCTTTAGATCCAAGAGTTGCAATAACTTCAGTATCAAAATCTAACTTCACATTAAATCTTCTTTGATAATATTCTGCTTGGGCTCTCCTTAAGCCAGCAATTCCTTTTGAAGCGGAATATCTATGAGTTTTAGGATCCTTTACAGCCTCAATCAATTTTTCAACTATGTGTTTTGGCGTTGGAATGTCAGGGTTTCCCATGCCAAAATCAATTATATCTTTTCCTTGCGCCCTAGCATAATCCTTAATCCTATTTACTTCCGCAAAAACATAAGGGGGTAATCTATTTAATTTTTCTAGATCTTTCATATAAACTATCTATCAATAACTTGAGTATCATCAGTCAAATTACATGTGCTAACTTGATCGCTAGGCCATTCTGAATCTTTATCTAATTGATAATATTCTTCATCACTTAGTAATTGCATAACTGTCTCACTATATAAATATCTTTTTTTTATTGTTTCCCTTGTTCCACAAGAGGATAATAAAATTACAATTAATGATATTAATAAAAATTTCATATCGCTTATTATGGGAATAAAGGTTGGTTTAAAAGACCTAAGTTTTCTTGATATCCAAACATTATGTTCATATTCTGAATAGCCTGACCTGCTGAACCTTTAACTAAATTATCAATAGCTGTAGAAATTATTATTCTTCCTTCAATTCTATCTTCAAATAAAGATATTAAACATTTATTAGAGCCTCTTACATTAGATGTACTTGAGGGTATTCCCGAATCGGAAATTATAATAAATTCATCATTATAATAAAAATCATTTAAGCAGCTAGTAGCATCATTCAATTTTTTATTGCCTTCAAGTTTTAAATATATTGTTACCAACTCACCTCTATTGATTGGAATTAAGTGAGGGGTAAAATTAATTTTTATCTTCTCATTAGATTCAAGATAAATTTTTTCTTCTATTTCTGGAGTATGCCTATGATTTGATATATTGTATGGTTTCATACTTTCTGATATTTCAGAAAACAATAATTCTCCTTTAAGACTTCTTCCAGCACCAGAAACGCCAGATTTCGCGTCAATAATAATATCATCAAGATTAATTATATTATTTCTAATTAGAGGCAATATAGAAAGAAGGACTGCAGTTGGATAACAACCTGGACAAGCTACTATATTCGCGTCTTTAATTTCATTCCTATAGATTTCACTTAAACCATAAACCGAATTTTTTAGTAAATTTTCTGACTCATGTTTAGATTCATAACTTTTATTAAATAAATTTACATCCTTAAATCTAAAATCAGCTGACATATCTATTACCTTAATATTATTATCTATACTATTGATATAATTATGTAATTTGTTATGAGGTAATCCTGAAAAAATTAAATCTATATTATTGTATTTAACATCTTTAATGTTTATAAAATTAGGAAGATTAGAATCGAACAATGCATGATGAATTTGACTTGGTTTAAGTCCTTCATTTGAATTAGCGCTCAAAGTAGAAATATTTACTTTATTATGTGCTAGTAAAAGTCTTATAAGATCACCGCCTGTGTATCCTGATGCACCTAGAATTGCTATATTAATTTTGTCTTTTGCCATTTTTATACCTTATATCTTTTTTGTTGATAAAAAAAGAGCGCTTAAAAAGCGCTCAAAATAATTAAATTATAATTATGATTAACGCTTAGAAAATTGAAAGCTTCTTCTTGCTTTACGTCTACCGTATTTTTTTCTTTCAACAACCCTTGAATCTCTAGTTAAAAATCCTCCAGACTTAAGGGTTTTTCTTAATTCAGGCTCGAAAGAGACTAAAGCCTTTGATATACCGTGCCTTACGGCGCCAGCTTGGCCTGATAACCCTCCTCCAGTTACTGAACAATTAATTTCAAATTGATCATTCCTTTCGGTAGCAACTAAAGGTTGATTAATAAGCATTCTTAGAACGGGTCTTGCAAAATAATCTTCTGAAGACTTACCATTAATCTTAATATTACCTGAACCCTGTTTAAGCCAAACTTTTGCAACAGCATCTTTCCTTTTTCCTGTTGCATATGATCTTCCATATTCATCTACAGATTTTTCAGGAAGTATTTGTTCAGATGTCATTTCATCTGTTTGAGCTATATCCTCAAAACTTTTAATTTCTTCTTCTTTTTCTTTATCTTCCATAACAGTTATCTTTTCACATTTTTTTCATTTAAAATTTTATAATCTATCAACATAGGGTTTTGTGATTCATGAGGATGGGATGAGCCAGAGTAAATCTTTAGATTTTTAATCTGCTTTTTTGACAAAGGGCCTGAAGGCATCATCCTCTCTATAGCCTTCTTTAATATTCTTTCTGGAAATTTACTTTCTAGAATATCTTGAGGTGTTGTTACTTTTATTCCGCCAGGATAACCAGTATGTTTATAATATTTCTTATCTGTAATTTTATTTCCAGTT
>CAZLAN010000031.1:0-11468 GCA_964557485.1 uncultured Rhodobiaceae bacterium
AATGATCCGAGAGCTCTTTCAACATTAGTTCCTAACTTAACTTTAACACTTCAACCTGGCTTTAATGCTGTTTCAGGTGGAATTAGAGGAACTGGTAGTGTTTCAATTCTTGTTACAGAAGATCCTAGTGTTGCTTTCTTGGTTGATGATTTTGGCATTAACCATGTGCAAGCTCAGTTTGTAGAAATGTTCGATATAGAGCAAATTGAGGTTTATCGTGGGCCGCAAGGAACTCTTTTCGGAAAGAATGCAACTGGTGGTGTGATTTCTATTACTACTAAAAAACCTGTTCTTGATGAGTGGTCAGGTGAATTTAGTGCTTTAGCTGGTCAATATGATTGGAATGAAGGTAGTAAAAACAAATTCAAACTTGGTGTTAATATGCCAATTATTGCTGGAAAAGTTGCTATGAGAATAGCTGCTATTTGGGATAAGAATCAAGGTTACTATCAAAATTCTAAACCTTCAGGTGTATATAGTCCTACAGGACCATTTTTATATGCTGATCCAACAGATGGAACAATTTTATCAAATGTTGGTGATGGTGGAGATTTAGGCGGTAAAGATGTTCTTGCTGCTAAAGTTAAATTCCTTTTTGAACCAAATGCAAATTATTCTGGTCATTTAATTTTTGAAATTAGTAAGGATGACTCAGCTACCCCAGCTGCTGTCAATGAAACGGAATGTCCAAGTTCAATGCTTTTCTGTCTTTTAGGTTTCCCTGGTGTACATACACCATCTCCTAATTGGGGCGGTAAGTCATGGGATAATGTTTATGCAACAGGTGAGAGTTATCATTGTAATAGTGCTATTTCAACTTGTAAGGGGCATAGAATGGACACAAGAGGTGTCTACTTTAACCAAAGTTTTGAAGTAGGTGATTTAACACTTAAATCAATAACTGGTTATAGAAACCATAAAGAATTAAATGCTAGTACTTATACTGGCGAAGCATTTTCAAGTCTTTATGATGCTTCTAGAAATACTGACAGAACTCAGATTCAACAAGAGTTACGTTTAACAAGTAATTATGATGGTCCATTTAACTTTACTGCCGGTGCAAGTTATGCAGAAGATAATTTGAATTATACTAGTTATGCCGCAGTTGGTCTTAGTTGGTTCTTTGGTGGAGGCGGTGGTCTTCACTATGATTATAGTACTTCAGCTTCTCGTCAAGATAGAACAAGTAAAGCATATTATTTTGATTTTTCTTATGACATAAAAGATGATTTAAGGCTTTCTGCTGGTGTTCGTTATACTCAAGATGAGAAAAACTTTGTTCGTGAACAAGGTAGTAATGGTGTTACCGCTGCTGGTGCTGCAAATAACCGAATCAGTGCTGTAGGTTTAACTAGAGATGATGATGTTCCTCAATTCTTCTCAGCTATACCTTGTACGAATAGAGCAATTTGTGTTGATAAGAGTGATAGCTGGAGTGAAACGACTTATAGATTTGTTCTTGACTATCAAGTAAATGATGATGTTATGATTTATGGTTCTCTTGCTACAGGATTTATGGCTGGTGGCTATACTGAAACATGTTCAACAGATTATTCTTGTGGATATCCTTATGACCCAGAAACAAATACTAATATAGAATTAGGTATGAAAGGCGATTTCCTTGATGGACGTTTAAGATTAAATATTGCTTTATTTAATACAGAATTTGAAGATCTTCAACGTAACCAAGTTCTTCCTTTGCCAATAGCTCCTTATCAAGAAACAGTTAAGGTGAATGCTGGTAAATCTACCAATAAAGGTATTGAAATTGAGTTGAATTATCTTGTTACTGATAATTTAAGACTTGATGCTAATGTGGCAACCCAAGATCATGCATATGATGTTTTTGTTTGGGATGAAACTCCAAATGATGGCATTGATAATCCAACAGACTTTAGTGGGTTTGGACTTCCATTCTCACCAGATTTAAGTTGGGCTATATCTTTAACTTATGATCAAAACCTTGGTGATAACGGATCAATAACATATAATGTTAGTGCTGATTATCAGGATGAGGCACAAACTCAACCAACCAATCCAATCTATAGTCAAATGGAAGACAGAACTCTAATTAATGCGAATGCAACTTGGAGAGATGCAGCTGATCAATATTGGTTTACTGTTTATGGAAAAAACCTAGGTGATGAGACATATAGAGTTGGCTCTAACAGCGTTGCTGGTCTTTGGAACTTTACTCTATTTGGAGCTCCAATGGAGTATGGCATTGAAGCCGGAGTTAGATGGTAAATTTTTTACTATATTAAATAAATTAACCCCGGTTATGCCGGGGTTTTTTTATGGATTTCCTAAACCTTCTACATCTACTTGAATAGTTTCAATTCTTCCTTCTCGTTTTTCAATACAAGATTTAATATCTGATCCTCCGGAAGTGCAAACAAAGAGAGTCTTTCTATCTTTACCCCCAAGAACACAAGCATAAGCATTTGTTTGTACTGGAATTGCATCAAGAAGAACTGCTCCTTCTTTAACTCTAATAACTTCATTTGTGCTAGGTGAAGCCATCCAAATAGCTTCTTCCTTATCCATACATATACCGTCAGGTAATGGAAGATAGTCTTTTCTTATTTCCGATAATTCAGCCCAGACACGTCGGTTAGATAAAGAGCCATCATCATTAATATCAAATGCTGTCAAACGAGCAGCATATGTCTCTCCAATGATTAAGGTCTTGCCATCTTCAGTAATTACCGTTCCATTTGGAAAGAACAAATCTTTTGCAGCAATCTTTGGTTCTTCCCCTGGTCGAACTAAAATTAAATTCGTAGATTTTGGCTCCTCATTCTTATGAGAATTAAAACCAAAATTTCCTATATATGCATCACCATTTTTGTTAACTATCATATCATTGCAATAAAAGTTGGCATATTCACTGCAATCAGCAACCTCTTGAAGAGAGCCATTTCTCAAAGCCATTAGTTTTTGATCAATCATAGAAACTATCAAAAGCGTTCCATCAGGTAGCCATCCTAGCCCAGAAGGTTGATTAGGGACATGAACGATTTCTTCTGTAGTACCACTTAAATTAGTTGATAAAACTTTATGAGTAAAAAAATCTGAAAAATATAATTTCCCATTTCGCCATCGAGGGCCTTCAGGAAAAGTTAAATTTTCTACAAGTGTTTTAAATTCTCTTTCCATAAAGAAATTTATAAAGGATTTTTTTTAAATTAGAAATAGCAGGAAAACTAAATAAGAATAATGGTGAGTGATTTAATAATTATATTATTTAGAAAAACTAAAAATTTTAACTACTTTCTCAAGAAATAAAAAAAATGAAATTGTAAGCATTTCTCTTTCAGAATTAATGATATCAACCTGCTTTTTTAAATTAGGTTCTTTAAAGTTAATTATTTCATCATTTAAATTCATTTAATTTTCCTTTTGTTGGTCAATCCTACCTTTTAATGGGGTTGGGGAAGGGAGGTAGGATTGGCCAATTTCTTTTACTTCAACAGTGTTACTATGCAAATACAGGTTGAATAGCAATTATGACAGAAGCAAATATGAGCAGTATTAATATATTTTTTAACAGTGACATTTTTCTTTCCAAATAAATTCGGGCATCAGTAAATGTTATTGACAGTTATATAGTTACTATTTAGTATTTATCAAATCAATTATAGAAATATATAGTATTTATCATATGAATTTTAATAAACTAGATCTTAATTTGCTCGTTGTTTTTGATGCTATTTTTGAAGAAGGTTCAATAACTAAAGCTTCAGAAAAACTCAATCTTACACAATCGGCGGTCAGTAACGCTTTAAATAGGTTAAGGTATACAATGGAGGATGATTTATTCTTCCGTTCTGGCGATAAAATGCAACCTACTCCAGTGGCTTTAGATCATGTTATTAGTATAAAAAAGGCTTTAGAATTAATAGATAGCACTTTAAATAAAGATGCCTTTAGCCCTAAAGAATCAGACAAAACTTTTATTTTTGCATTTCCAGATGTTGCCGCAGGAAGGGTTCTTCCTAGTCTAGTAAAAAAACTTCAAGATGAAGCGCCGAATATCAAAATTATTAATATCGCAATTGAGCCTGGAATCTTAGAAAAATTAAAAAATCATGATATCGATTTTATTTTGGCAGCTGATCCTCATATGAGTTCTGAATATCAGTCACCAGTAGGACAAAGATTTGAAGAATACTTCGAAAGTTTTGAAGTATATAGTGACGAATACAGATGTTTTGTACGAAAGGAAAACCCTCTGATAAAAAATGGAGCAATTAGTTTCAATGATTATATATCTGCTGATCATATATACATAAGTATAGATGGGAAAAGTTCAAGTTCTATAGATACAACTTTGCTTGGTATGAATAAATACAGAAAAAAAATTATGTCAGTAAATTATTATCAAGTCGCAAAAGAAATAATAAAAAATACAGATTGTATTGTTTCTTTATCTAATAATGTTAGCAAATTGATGAATGATAAAGATGAATTTGCAATTTTACCTTTACCATTTGAAACCAAAGGATTTTCAGTTAAATTAATTTGGAATAAAAGGTCATCTAATGATCCAGCCAATAATTGGATGAGAAGTGTTTTATTTAGTATTAGGGATGTGATATTCCCAGAATCTTAAAGTAACTTTATAAAGCTAATTTTTGAGGACCACGAACTAATTTTCCAGGTAATTCTGAGGTAGGTTCGCCCTCAATAAAAATAGGTATTCCAGACTTTATAGTTGCTTTGTAACCTTTTGCGCCTTGAACTAATCGACTGGCTCCAGTTGGTAAATCATGAGATATTTTTGGAGCTTCTATTCCGACTTCTTTTAAATCAATAATATTTATATCTGCAAGTAAACCTTCTTTAAGGCACCCACGATCATTTAGTCCATGTATTAGGGCTGTCCCAAGAGTTTGTTTATGTACAATCCATTCAATAGGGATTTTTTCTCCTCGTTCTCTATCTCTTCCCCAATGTGAAAGGTTGAATGTTGGTAAGCTGACATCACATATTGTTCCGCAATGCGCACCACCATCAGAGCCTCCGAAAACAGTATGTGGAGCTAACATCATTTCTCTAGCGCTATCTAAATTGCAATCAGTGTAATTCAAGAAAGGGTAATAAATTAAACCTTCTCCATTAAATTCTAATAAAGCATCAAAAGCAAGTTCCTGCGGATCCTTGTTTTCACTTTTAGATCTTTCTTGAAATGATTCAGATAATGGAGGCTCATAATCAGGAGGATTTCCTAACCTAAACATCTTTTTCCATCCTTTAAGAAACATTTGAGCAGCTTTAGAAGGATTCCAACCTTCATTTGATAATATACCTTGACGAATTTCAGGTTTTTTCATTTCTAAAACTCTTTCAGCAAGAGGAAGTTTATGAATTCTTTCATAAGCTGGTTTTTTCATGAAAGGATGCATGGTTGTTTCTAAGCCCATTAATATACCGACAGTTCTTCCAGATACTTGTGCAGTTATATTAGCTCCACCAGAATTTTCCTCTTCCATTCTTTTAAGGATATCCTTGTACTGATTAGGAAGAAAATCGTTTTGAAATAGATTTAAACTAACTCCAATTCCATATTTTTTTGAAATATCAGCCATCCATTTTAAATCACCATCATTCTCACCTAAATCTGAGGCCATTTGGAGGACCCCGTGCCCCGCATTATGCATAGCTTCGGCCATTGCAGATAATTCTTCTACACCGGCATATGTTCCCGGAACTAATTCGCCATCAAGTGTTCTGTGAACAACAGTTCTTGAGGTTGAAAAACCTAAAGCACCTGCTTCCATACCTTCTTGAACAATTTTGGCCATCTTTTCTATGTCTTCAGGACTAGCAATTTCTTGCTCTATACACCTATCTTCCATGACATAAGCACGAATAGCGCAATGAGGCATTTGAGTTGCTACATCTAAAACTCTTGGTAGTTTTTCAAGTGCATCTAGGTATTCTGGAAAACTCTCCCATTCCCAGTTAATGCCTTCTGCTAAAGCGCTTCCAGGAATATCTTCTACACTTTCCATTAATTCTATTAACCACTGCTCTTTTTTTGGAGCGACAGGAGCAAAACCTACGCCACAATTACCCATAACTACGGTAGTACAACCATGCCACGAAGAGGGTGTTAAATAAGGATCCCACAATGATTGACCATCATAATGTGTATGAATATCTACCCAACCAGGTGTAACAAGATTTTCTTCAGCATCAATTTCTCTTTTGGAGACTTCAGATACACTTCCAATCTTTTCAATTTTATTATCTTTAATAGCAATATCACCTAGAAAGGATTTTGTTCCTGTTCCATCTACAATATTTCCATTTTTAATTACTAAATCATACATAAATTAAAGTTCCAAAGACCATGACATAATATAATAAGCTATTTAAGATATATAAAGTCTTTTTAAGGAGAAAATTTTGAAAAAGGATAAATATAATATTGTTCAATGGTCTAGCGGCAATGTTGGCAAGGCCTCAATAAAAGGAATTAATGATAGAGATGACTTAAATCTTAGTGGTTTAATAGTTAATGATAATGAGAAGAATGGCTTAGATGCAGGTATAATAGCTGGTATTGATGAATTGGGAGTTTTAGCAAGTACCAAACCAGAAGAGTTATTAAAAGATGACATAGATTGTGTACATTACACTCCTCTTGCATCTTTCAGGATGAACAAAGAAGATCCTAATGCAGATAAAAAAAATATTATCAAAATACTAAAAAAGGGAATCAATGTTGTAACAACTGTTGGATTTCTTTATCCAAAAGCTTTTGGGCAAGATTTTCTAGATGAACTCGAAGATGCTTGCCGTGAAGGCAATGTTAGCCTTCATGGGACAGGTTATAACCCAGGGTGGTTAGCAGAATTAATACCCTTAACAATGAGCAGCATGTCTCAAGAAATAAAGAAGATTATTGTTAGTGAAAGTTCTGAATTTTCTTATTACCCATCGAAGGAGATTGTGATTGATGGAATGCTTATGGGTAAAACAATGGAAGAATATGAAAAAGAAGCTGAAAGATATGAATCTTGGTTAGGAGGTTTATTTAAAGAAGCCTTGTATTTAATTGCTGAAGGTATTGGTACAGAAGTTTTAGATGTTAAAGAAGATATAGAGATTGTAACTGCTGATAAAGATTTCGATATTGCTGCAGGAAAGATTAAAAAAGGAACAATAGCTGCACAAAGACGAAAATGGACAGGAAATTGTTCAAAAGACTTAGTCATTGTCCAAGAAGCTATATATAGGGCAAATGAGCATTCAGCACCTGAATGGGATGAATCTGTGGGTGTAAATGTTGAAATTCAAGGTATTCCTAATATGAAAATGTCGTTTTCACATGATTGGAATGATGACCCTTTAATTTCAACTGCCATGCATGGTATAAATGCTATTCCTCATGTTTGTGATGCTGATCCAGGATTTGTTTCCTTTCTCGACCTCCCACTAATTTCATTGAAAATTGGCAGTTAAATTATTTGAAGATATTTTACTATGAATAAAGGAGTTAAAATATGAACGAAATATCATGGTTTATTTGTTTAGGTTGTGGAGCCTTATGGCTTGGATTGCAAATTCTTTGGGTTGCAGGATTGCCAAGACAATTAAGAAGAGGTGAAGTAGAGCATGCAGACAAAGGTACACAAAAGGCGTTTATGATATTTTGGTTTGATCAGTATGCTTGGATTGGAATTTCTTTATCTCTTATTGGAATAATTTTTATTATTTATGGAGGCCTCTAATGGTTCCAATTACTTTATTATATGCCGGTATATTAATTTTATTATCAATACTACTTGCTAATCAGGTTCTTTATGTTCGTTTAAGAGGGGATAGTGAGCCTGAGTGGAGAGAAAATACTGTTCAAAGAGTGCAATCTAATTTCGTTGAAAATGTCCCTTTGTCTTTACTTCTTCTTTTTCTTATTGAGATTTCTGGAGCACAAACTTTAATAGTTCATGCAATGGGAATCTTATTGACGATCCTTAGAATCCTACATGCTTGGGGAATGAGTAGAAATCCTGGAGCTAATTATCCAAGATTGATAGGGGCACAAGGAACTTTTCTTTTAATGGCTGTGATGGGTTTTACGGCAATATTTATGGGGCTAAATAATTTTTAGACCGACTTCGGCGTAATAAAATCTATTAATGTGTTCTGATTGGTATATATATTAAGCCAATCACTATCTTTAATTTTAATAATTGCTATTGATGAGCTTGGAAATTTATTTTTTATAATTTTTGAACTTTCATTTATCTGATTAATATTTACAAGCGATAAGGCTAATTGATGAATCCCTGGATTATGGCCAATACAAATTATATTTTTTTTACTAATAGAATATTCAAGAATAATGTCTACCATTTCTATCGAAGAAGCTAAATATAATTCCTTTATATAATTCCTTTCAATTTCAGGTAATATATCGACAAGAAGTTCTGATGTTTGAGTTGTCCGTCTTGCTGGTGAACATAATAAGTTTAAATTCTGATAATTTTTTTTTAATAATTCAGCAATCTTTTTTCCATCAGATCTGCCTTTTTTAGTTAGTTTACGCTCATAATCTCGTAAGCCTATTCTAGCCTCTGCATGGCGCCATAATATTAAGTGTGAATCCATAAATTAATTTTATATAAAAAATATGAAATAAATATAAAAAAACTATTTGTTTTTTTTTCGAAACTTGTTATCTCTTCGTCAAATAATTTAAAACCTAGTAAATTTTTTATTAGGGGAGCTGAAATGCATAATCAAAAATTAAATTATATCTCAATATTTTTCTTTCTTTCTTTATTAATTTTTTCGTCAGTTCAAGCCAATCCATCAATCTATGGTCGTTTTGATTTAGCAATTTCAAACATTGATAAATCTAATGAAGGCTCTTCTTCAGATGTAAAGTCTCATGCATCACGAATAGGTTTTAAGGGCTCACAAATTTTTGATAATGGACTTGCAGCGATTTATCAATATGAATTGGAAACTGATCCAATCGATGGAGATCCAACTTTTAAACAAAGAAATAGCTTTATTGGTCTCAAAGGAGCTTTTGGAAAATTCTTTATAGGTATGTATGATACGCCAGTGAAAAAGGCTCAAGGAAAGATAGATCTTTTCAACGATACTGCTGGCGATATTAAAAATATATTGTGGGGTGAAAATAGGAGTAAAAAGATTGTCCAATGGTCATCACCAAAGATTAATGGTTTTACAATTAATTTAATGGCGATATTGGAAAAGGAGAAGGAAGAAGCTTTCTCATTATCTTTGGATTGGGCTGGAAAATTAGGTCAAAATGAAGCTAAATTTTCTTTAGCATTTGATTCAGAGGTTCCGCAAAAAGGTTACTTTTTTGATACAAGTAGATTTTCAGCAACTATTCCACTTGGCAAACCGGTAACACTTGGAATTATTTGGCAGGAATCAAAAGATACCACAGGCAGGTATGATGATGATGGTTATATTTTATCTTTAAAAACAAAAATGTCGAAAAAGATAGCTCTTAAATTAATGTATGGGGAATCAGATATGATAAAATCTGGCGGAGAGCTTATTGCTATTGGGTTCGATTACAAAATTGTAAAGCCACTCAAACTTTATTTTAATTATGTAGATAAAAAATTTAATGATCCTTTAAAAGGCTCTGAAGAATTAATGTTCGGTATTCAATATAAGTTTGACTTTGGTTTATTTTAAAATCGTTATTCTAATTTAAGGAGTTAGAAATGAGAAAATCTTTAAACAATTTAAAATTAATATTCACATTCTTATCTTTATCATTTTTTTCTTCAACTGGTCATACCGAAGAGCAGATTCGCATTGTTGGGTCATCAACTGTTTTCCCTTTTTCAACTGCTGTTGCAGAAGAATTTGGGCGTTCGACAAAATTTAAAACTCCTATTGTGGAACAAACTGGTTCTGGAGGGGGTATGAAATTATTTTGTGAAGGGAAGGGTTTTGAACACCCAGATATAACTAATGCATCAAGAAGAATAAAAGATAATGAATTTAATAAATGTACAAAAAATAGAATTAAAATTATCGAAGTTAAGTTAGGTTATGATGGAATCGTATTGGCTAATTCAAAAAAAGGATTATTTTTTAATTTAACTACACGAGATATTTATCTTGCTTTAGCCGCCCAAGTTCCTATTGATGATGAAGGATCAACATTACAGGATAACCCATATAAGACTTGGAAAGATGTTAACGAAAATCTTCCAAATATTAAGATTGAAGTTCTTGGCCCCCCTCCAACATCAGGAACAAGAGATGCCTTCGTAGAGTTAGCCATGAGTAGTGGAGCAAAATCTTTTCCAGATCTAGCAATTTTAAGAAATAGTTCACCAGAAGGAAAAAATAAATTTAAAACAATTTCAGAGACAGTAAGAGAAGATGGGGTTTTTATTGAGGCTGGAGAGAATGATAATTTAATTGTTCAAAAGTTAGAAGCAAATCCTAATGCAATTGGAATATTTGGGTATAGTTTCTTGGATCAGAACTCAGATAAGTTACAAGGCTCTAAAGTAAATGGTATTGAACCAGAATTTGAAAATATTCTTTCCGGTGATTATGTTATTTCTAGATCTCTATACTTTTATATTAAAAAGAATCATATAAGGATTAAACCTTCAATTTTAAATTTTGCAGAAGAATTTACAAGTGAAGGCGCTATGGGTTTTGATGGGTATCTTGCAGAAAAGGGATTAATCCCATTACCTGAAGATGAGTATGAGGAAGTAAAGGTTAACACTTTAAAGCAAGTTGAGCTTGAACTTTAATACTCTTTGAATTAAGAGGTTAGACATTAATATAGATATACTCATAAGCTTAACTATTATTACCATTATTGGTTTTCTATCCTTTGCAATTTTAAGTAATCGGGCAAAATCATTTCTTTTGGAAAATAAACCATTAAGATCTATGCCACATTATCATGGTTTATTTGTTATCTTATGGGCTTTATTGCCATCTCTTACACTTCTTGTTGCATTTATTTCTATTGATGGCTTGGTACAAGATATAATTATTGAAAATCATTTACCAAAATCAGTGATTTTAGTAGGCCAAGATGAAATTAATTATTCAATAAGTGTTCTTAAGAATAATATTCATAATCTTCAATCGATTTTATCATTAGAAATTTTGTCTATAGATTCAGCAAATTCTCTATATAAAACTTATCTTTCTTATAGGATTAGTTGCTTAACATTTATTTCCTGTTTGAGCATTTTGTTAGCGTTTTTGGCTAGTAAAAGGTTAAAAATTAGATTTGATGCTCGAAGAAATGTAGAAAAAATCTTGAAGTTTATATTCTTTGTTTTTTCGATAGTTGCTGTCTTAACAACATTTGGAATTATTTTATCTTTAATCTTTGAAACGGTTAGATTTTTTTCCCAAGTTAGCTTTACTGAATTTCTATTTGGAACTCATTGGTCTCCTCAAACAGCAATTAGGGAAGATCAAGT
>CAZLAN010000032.1:0-11324 GCA_964557485.1 uncultured Rhodobiaceae bacterium
CCTATACCGCAGCAGGACTTACACCTGATGCAAGCTCATCTTTCCATTTACCCCGCTCCATTGGAAAAAAAAGAACCATGGAATTAATGCTTACTAATAGAGTTTTATCCTCCAAAGAAGCGGTAGAATGGGGTCTCATAAATTCTGTCGTAGCTGATGAATCAGTAGTTGAAGAAGCTGAAAAGTTAGCGAAAAAAATAGCAACCGGACCGACAAAAGCTTATGGAGGCGTTAAAGAAATGTTGAGACAAAGTTTTTCAAATGGTCTGGAAACTCAAATGGAACTTGAATCACAAGTTTTTGCAGAACAACTCAAAGGTAAAGATGCAATAGAAGGTATAAAAGCTTTCACAGAAAAGAGAAGGCCTAACTTTAAAGGAGAATAATTAATGACAAACATATCCGATGAAGAATTAGAAAAGAAAACAATAGAAGTCCTTGGAAAGAATATGACATATGTCGAAAGAGGAGAAGGCAATCCAATTATTTTTCAGCATGGAAACCCGACATCATCATACCTTTGGAGAAATATTATTCCTCATCTAGAAAATCAAGGAAGATGTATAGCAATTGATCTTATAGGTATGGGAGATAGTGATAAACTTGATGACATTGGAGAGAATACCTACTCATACCATGTTCATAAGCAATATTTCGATGCTTGCTTAAAGGAATTAGGAATAGAAAATAATGTCATATTTGTTATTCACGACTGGGGGTCAGCATTAGGTTTTAATTGGGCTTATGAAAATCAAAACAGTGTCAAAGGGATATGCTATATGGAGGCTATTGTAAGACCAATTACATGGAATGAATGGCCAGAAGATGGAAGATCAATTTTTCAAGGTTTTAGGTCTGAAGCTGGTGAAGATTTAGTTCTCAAAAACAATCTCTTTGTTGAAAGAGTTCTTCCAGGATCTATTATCAGAAATTTAAGTGAAAAGGAAATGGATGTATATCGAAGACCTTTTTTAAAGGAAATTGAAAGAAGACCTACCCTTGATTGGCCAAGACAAATACCTATCGAAAATGAGCCAGAGGAAGTTTGTAAGATTGCTGAAGATTATTCTTCATGGATGTCTGTTAACGAAATTCCTAAATTATTTATTAATGCTGATCCAGGAGCCATTCTTATTGGAGAGCAAAGAGAATTTTGTCGCAAATGGAAAAACCAAAAAGAAATTACCGTTAAAGGAGCCCATTTTATTCAAGAAGATTCTCCTCACGAAATAGGTGATGCACTTTCTAACTGGGCCCAATCTATTTAATTTAATAAGAAAGTTAATGATGTTTATAAGAGATACTCTCAATTGGGGTGAAGGTGAAGTTTCATTTATTGAATGGAAGCATCAAGAAGAAAAACCCGGTATTCAATTTGCTCACGCCACAGGATTCAATGCTCTAACTTATAAAGAAATCTTACAACCATTATCGGAAAACTTTAATATAAGAGCTATTGACGCAAGAGGTCATGGATTTACAAAGCTAAAAGCTAATCCCGATGAAATGTTTGATTGGAAAATATATAGCGATGATTTAGTTAATTCTGTTGAAATATTTACTGAAAAATTAGGTCAACCTATAATATTAAGCGGCCATTCTATGGGCGCCGCATCGGCAATACAAGTAGCTGCAAAAAGACCAGATTTGATTAGTGGATTAGTTCTAATAGAGCCGGTGTTAATGACCAGTAAAATAAAACAAATCTTAAGACTTGGAAGAAACTATCCCTTTTTAAAAAATTTTCCAATTATTAAACAAGGAATGATTATGTCTGAAGGAACAAAAAGGAGAAGAAGGTATTGGAAAGATAAAGAAGAGATATTCCTGACTTATAAAAATAAAGGCGCATTCCTAACTTGGTCAGATTCTATGATAAAAGATTATATTGAGGGAGGCGTTGAAGAAAAAAATAATGAAATAAGGTTAACATGTGATCCTTTATGGGAAGCAGCTACATTTACCTGTTGGAAGCATGATGCAATGGAGATGATAAAAAACCTTAAATGCCCACTAACGCTTTTACAGGGAGAATTTAATTCTACTACAAGGGGTAATAGCGTAAAAAAATTAAAAGAAAGAGATAGAGAAGGTAAATTTGAACTTATTAAAGGTGCTTCACATTTTCTTCCTATGGAATTTCCTGAAATAATTATAAATGAAATTAATAATATGCAAACCAGACTTGATGATTATAAAATAAAAAATTTTCCTAATTAATATACTTAGGTTATTATATGTATAGGAGGGGAATTTATGGAAAATGAAGAAAGTTTACCAGTTCAAGAACCATTATTTGAAGAAGAAAGTTTACCTGTTCAAGAACCATTATTTGAAATACAGGAAACACCTTTTGTACCAATTGAGTCACAAAACATTGATTATATAGCTGCTTTAGAAGGTTTTGTTTTAGTAATTTTAATTTGTATGATTTTACTTGGTATAGTTCAAAAAATGAACAAATAAGTTACTTAGATTAAGGACATCATAAATTAATTCTTAATAACGCACTTTCCGTTATTTAAAACCATTACATTTCTCTCTTTAACCCAACATCGAAAAGAAATTACATTGTCGTCTTTCCATATTTCTGTGGTTATCTTTTCTCCAGGAAAAACCGGTGACGAAAATCTAACATTAAATTCTTCTATCATTGAACTATCGTAGCCACAAACATCTGAAATAATAGTTCGGCATGCCGTACCATAAGTACATAAGCCATGAAGTATTGGAACATCAAATCCTGCAGCTTTTGCAATCTCTGGATCAGAATGTAAAGGGTTCCTATCACCTGACAATCTATAAAGTAATGCTTGATTTTTATCTGTATTAGCAGTGAATTCTTCATCAGAATCTCTTTCAGGAATAGCATGGGGTTCTGGCGCACCTTCATTAGGCCCTCCAAAACCTCCGTCACCCCTAGCAAAAGTTGTAGAACCAAGTGTGCATAAAAGTTTTCCGTTATCTTTAAGTTTTATATCTGTTTCCGTTATTATTAATGCGCCTTTATCCTTACCTTTATCAAAAACTCCTTTCACAGAAGAATCTACCAATATATTTGCGGCATTAGGTAATTGCTCATACACCTTAAGTCTCTGCTCTCCATGTAGAACTAATAAATAATTAATTCCACTCTCTCTCATATTTCCTGCACCCCATGAAATAACCGTTGCCATCGATGGAATTGTTTTAAGCTCTCTCTCATACACATACTTTAGCTCATCTTCATTTAGTGGATCACTTCCAAAACCTACCCCTAAGGCATAAAGCATTGTTTCGCGATCTGAATAGGAAAATTCTTGATTTTTTGTTTCAAGAGACATTATTTTTTCGTAATCAATAGCCATCACTTCTCTCCAAATTTTTAAAATATTGTAATGTATTATTTATTATTAATATATTAATATCATTTAAAATCTTTAGTGGAGGCTTGTATGTCAGAAGAAGTATTGAAGAAAAAGTTTGATTGCTTTGACTTAAAAATTGAAAATAAAATTGCTCATCTAGTCATGAATAGACCTGAAAAAATGAATAGTATGATAAGATCCTTCTGGGATGAATTACCTGAAATTATAACTGAAATTGATCAAGAAGCCTTGGCCAGAGTGATTGTAATTTCTTCTACAGGAAAACATTTTTCTGCTGGTATGGATTTAGGGGTTTTTTCTGAAAGTAATATAACTGGTACTGATGAAAAGCCTCAAAATGAAAAAGGAAGATTTAGAGGTAGTTTCTATAAAAATTTATTAAGATTGCAGGAAACTTTCAGTTGTATTGATAATGCAAGAATACCGGTTCTAATGGCTATACAAGGTGGTTGCATAGGCGGAGCTGTCGACTTTGCTTCAGCATGCGATATGAGATATTGCACAGAAGATTCTTTTTTCTGTATTCAAGAAATCAATATCGGCATGACAGCAGATGTTGGGACTTTCCCAAGACTGCCATATCTTATACCAATGGGACTTGTTAAGGAATTAGCTTATACAGGAAGGAGACTTCTTTCAAAAGAAGCAAAAGATTCTGGATTAGTTAATAAAGTTTTTAAGAATCAAGAAGAAATGATGAATTATGTTTTAGATATTGCAGACCAAATAGCAAATAAAACTCCTTTAGGTGTATGGGGCTCGAAAGACATGATCAATTTTACCCGAGGAAGAACAATTGAAGAAGGCTTAGACAGAATATCACTTTGGCAAGCTGGAATGTATCATCCTGATTCTGATATGAAAGAAGCATTTGCCGCAAGTATGGAAGATCGTGATCCCGAATTTGAAGACCTGTATCCGCTAAAAAAGGATTATGGACTTTAAAAATTTTTCCTGAATGCAACAAGAAAAGAAACATCAAGATTATCTTTAGTAATGTTAAATTTATTTTTTGTAACCTCAAAAAGAGAATTAATTGATCCTATGTTAGTTTGGTGAAACCATATAAATTCTAACGAGAGATTTCTTCCTGAAGGTTTTAGAGAGATAAAGTCTTTTCTGAAATTTATATCGCCATCGTAGTTTCTTCCTGTTGGTAACTCAAAAAATATTTCACCTCTTTCTGCAAAAGGCTTTTGCCTAATTAAAATAGCTAAAGTGTTATTTTCACTAAAGACATTATCTTTCAAAAAACCAATATCAAAACTAGTTTCATATAAGGCAGAAGTTCCTTTCATATAACTTTTAGATTTTTTAGGAAGTACATGTGCAACATTAAAATTAGAAATTAAGTTCCAATTTTTCTTAAATTGAATACTATTTAGGATAGATAAAAATAAAGTTTTAGAATTACCCATATCATCAAAAGCACCTGTGGAAGAGTGGTCTAATATCTGATCTTTTTGATTAAGAAATCCAAAAGAAAAGGTTGAATAGTCTTTATTTAATGAAATAAAGGCACCATATGACCTACTCTGTTTAGGAATTAAAAATGAATTACGATTAACCCACCCTTCTTCTCTTTTAGATCCAGTAAAAAAGCTAAATCTAAAATCCTTTAGGTTATTTTTAAAAGAAAATGACATGCTAATTCCATCCTCTGCATGCTCTAACCAGGGAATATTAAATGAATCACTGCTCATAAAAGAAAGATTTAATTTTTCTTTATTAAGGGGATGAAATAGATGTGAAGATGGATTTAGCCCATAATAGATTGAATAAGAATAATTATTCCTCTCTTGAAAAAAACCTGCATCACTTAGGCGAAAACCTGAATATCCTCTTGAATTGATAATATTATCCCAAGATGAAAATGATAATAAACCATTATCAGATATGGAGAGATATCTTTTTTTATGAAGATTTTTCAGATTTTCTAATTGTGAATGACTATTAAAATTTCTGACAATTACAGAATTGGTATTGATAAAAAAAGGTGCCCCAAAAAAATCAAAAGCTGCAATTGTTGAATCCCTTAAACCTTTAAATAAACTATCACCAATTGAATCTCCTACCCGAATTGAAGAATTGACAACAGATATAGCATTACCTGAAATAACAGGATCACTAAAAAATGATAATGTGCCTATTGGTGAAGCGGCAGCTCCTAAATCTAAAACACCATGACCATAAATTTCTGTATTCGCATAATCACCTTCTTTATTCGCCGATTTATATAATCTTTCAACTATCTCACTAGCTTTTAGATATTTTCCAAATAAATCTTCTAAAACGGCAAGTGCTCCAGTTACATGCGGTGCTGCAAAGGAAGTCCCAGATGCTAATAAATATGCCTCTTTGGGATAATCTTTTAGATAATTAAGAACATCCTCATTTAATCTTGATTTTTCTGACTCACTAAGAGAGGTATATAGATTATTTGGAATTGCAACATTAATTCTTGACCCTGGTGCAGCTATACAAGAATTACTAGCAACGCCACATCGATTTGAATAACTTGCAATCTTACCATCTTCGTCTAAAGCAACAACTGCAATATTATTATCGGCTAGATTAGGGAAATAATAAGGAAGGCCTGCTAACCAACCTGGATCAGCAGCATCAACTTTATTACCATCAGTATCAATAATCCCATTATAATTTCCTGCAGACCAGACAAAGATAGTTTCATTATTTTTTTCTAGAGAATCTAAAAAATTTGGAAAATTACTCTCAAATACCTCTTTTTGATAATCAGTAATTTGACCAGTAAAGCCAAAACTATTATTTACGATCTGTGCTTTCGAGGATAAATCATCATAGAGTTTAGCTTCACTTAAATCATAATAACTCCAGTCATATTTTTCTATTGATGTAGGTACATATTCTCCGTCAGAAGGCGGTTCACCTAATTCAGTAGCAATAAATAATATCTGTGTATCATAAGCAACACCTTGCATATTATTTGGAATATCTTGTAAATCTTTTCTAGCGGCAATAATTGAAGAAGTCGCTGTTCCATGAAATTTTTCCCATGGTGTTGGCTCTCGATTACCTGAATAAGTTAATACGCTATCAGGGTGAAGAATATTTTCTTTTAAAAATTCATGATGACTCCAATCTATGGCCTCATCAACAACCGCTACTGTTACACCTTTCCCTGTGCCGTTTATTAGATAGGCACTTGATGCATTGATAAAATCTAAACCCCATTGATTAAGATACTCTTGTGTTTCTATTTCTTTAATATCTGTAATAGGAAATAAATTATTTGATGATTCACTTTCTGATACCTCTTCTGTTGGCATTTGTGAGACAGGTACATTAGAACCCCCTCCTCCACAAGAAACTAAAAATAAGTTTAAAGAAATCAAAGCTATTATTTTTTTTGTTAACATTTAAGACACTTTAGTAATTGACCATATACTTGTTATGGATGCTGTATTTCTATCCTCATCTGAAATTGTTGTTGTCAAAAAAACAACTTTATTTGTTTTCTTAATAATTTTATTCATAAATTTGTAATCCTCAAAATTTTTATCGATATTTAAATTACCCACATCAATATTCATAGAAACAAGTGAAAAATTTTCACCAATTTCGTCACTTAATATTTCAATTTTATGCTTAATTAATAAGTTTAGTAATTTATCAGAGTTATCATCCATAAAAATGGTTTTAATATTTAATCATTAAAAAAAATAGTCTAAAATTTTTTTAGTTTATGGCCATCTTTTATATATTCCTTCATCATTTCTACAGCCCTATCATCTGAAGCTAATAAATTAGTAAATAGATCACCTTCTTCATCAACTCCATGCGCGGTTGTTTTGCCCCAGCTTGATTTAATAACCTGTTTAATAGCTTGTAATGCAGCTGTAGGTTTATCAATAAATTCATCGGCAATTTCTTTAGCTCTTTCTAAAACATCACCATCTACAACATGATGAATTAATCCCTCATCTTTTGCCTCATATGGATAGAAAGTTCTTCCTCGTAACACCCATTCTAATGCCTTCCCTACGCCAACTAATCTTGCCAATCTAGTAGTTCCGCCAGCACCCGGTAATATCCCAACTAAAATTTCCATTTGACCAATAGTGTAATCTCCTTCTTGAGCTATTCTAATATCACATGCCAAAGCTAACTCACAACCGCCCCCTCCACAAAATCCGTTAATGGCAGCAATAGTTGGTTTTCTAAAATTGTCTATATTTTCCCAAAAAAGGCGTAATGGAGTTCTTGCATGCCTAGGTTCAGGTAGTCCTTTTTTTCTTCTTTCTCGAATATTTTCAGACATAGCAATTATTTCTTCTACTGAAAAATGTCTAATAAATACATCAGGTAGTCCGCCTGTAAAAATCACTACCTTAACATCGTCGTTATTGCTTAAATCATCTAGGATAGGAATAGTATCTTCTACCATTTCGCTAGTCAAAAAACCTTTGGGAGGATTTGTAAAAGTAACAATACCTATCCCATCTTTGATCTCACAGTCTACTTGGCTCATGATTTTCTCCTAAAATATCTAAATTATTTTATTTTTTAGAGTAGCCGTTTTTAATAATTTATCAAAATACAAAAGAAATAAATTATTAATATTGAGTTTTATTAAATTAAATATTGAAAAAAAGAATTTTCTGTTCAAAATACATCTCATAAATTCAAATATTAATAATATTATTTCCTTAGGAGAAAAATATGACAAGAGAAGCAGTTATAGTATCTACAGCAAGAACAGGATTAGCTAAATCTGGTAGGGGCGGATTTAATATGACACATGGTGCTGCAATAGCAGGACATGCGGTTAAACACTCAATAGAAAGAGCTGGACTTGGGCCCGCTGAAGTTGATGATGTAATTATGGGTTGTGGTACACCAGAAGGTGCAACTGGACAAAATGTAGGTAGGTTGGCTGCTATTTGGGCTGGATGTCCTGTAACAACTTCAGGAGTAACTGTTAACAGATTCTGTTCATCTGGGCTTCAGACTATTGCAATGGCAGCAGGTAGAGTTATTGCTGAAGGTGCTGATGCTGTTATTGGTGCAGGTGTGGAGTCAATTTCCATGGTATCAATGCAGGGAGTTAATTTAAAAGATATAACAGAAGAAAAACTAATGGAATCTTATCCTGCCTTATGGATGCCTATGATAGAAACAGCAGATATTGTAGCTAAGAGATACAATATTAGTAGAGAAAGTCAGGACGAATATTCTTTACAAAGCCAACAAAGAACTGCCGCTGCACAAGATGCAGGTTTCTTTGATGATGAAATTGTTCCAATGGAAACAAAAATGAAAGTAGTAGACAAAGAAAGTGGTGAAGAATCAATTGTCGATTACACTGTAGATAGAGATGAATGCAATAGACCTCAAACAACTTTAGATGGCCTTGCTTCTCTTTCGCCAGTTAGAGGTGAGGAACATTTTATCACTGCTGGAAATGCCTCACAATTATCTGATGGCGCAGCCTCTGTAGTTGTAATGGATTCAAAACTTGCTGAAAAGAAAGGTCTCGAACCACTTGGAGCATTTAGAGGTTTTGCTGTTGCTGGCTGTGAACCAGATGAAATGGGTATTGGCCCAGTTTATGCAATACCTAAACTTCTTGAAAAGAATAATCTAACTATAGATGATATAGATTTGTGGGAACTTAATGAAGCCTTTGCGAGTCAAACATTATATTGCCGTGACAAGCTTGGTATAGATAATGAAAAACTTAATGTTAATGGTGGATCAATATCAATTGGTCACCCTTTTGGAATGACTGGGGCAAGACTTACTGGACACATACTTATAGAAGGCAAAAGACGAAACGCAAAAAATGTTGTTGTCACTATGTGTATTGGTGGCGGTATGGGTGCTGCAGGGTTATTTGAAGTTTATTAGTCTTTAGGTTCTTCAGATACCTGAATTAATAATTTTCCAGAATTTTCACCGGTAAATAATTTATTAACTGTTTCTGGTGCGTTTTCTATTCCTTTAACAACATCTACCTTATATTGGATTTTGCCTTCAGCTAACCAATTGCCTAATGCATCAAGGCTTTCAGCATATCTTTCAAGATAATCTGAAACCAAGAAACCTTTAACAATTAATCTTTTCATAAGGATATTTCTAAACATTTTTGGTCCTGGATTTTCCCAATCATTATACATAGAGATAAGACCACATACTGGAATTCTTCCAAAATTATTCATTAATGTTAAAGCTGAATCAAGAATTTCTCCTCCAACATTCTCAAAATAAATATCTATTCCATTAGGACATTTTTCTTTTAAAGACTCTAAGACATTTTCCTTTTTATAATTAATGACCTTATCAACATTTAAATCCTCTTTCAGCCAATTACATTTGTCATCACTACCTGCAATTCCAACAACTCTACACTCTTTTATTTTTGCTAACTGACAAACTATAGATCCCACTGCGCCTGCCGCTGCCGATACCACAACTGTCTCGCCAGGTTGAGGTTTTCCTATATCTAAAAAACCAAAGTATGCCGTTGGGCCCGTAAACCCTAAGACAGACAAAAAAGCAGTCATGCTCAATCCGTCAACTATAGGAATTGCTGTTGCTTCATCACCAGGAATAATAAAATATTCTTGCCACCCACCATGCAGGCCTCCTTGAACTATATCTCCAGGATTTATATGAGGGGCATTAGATTCTTCTATTACAGCTAAAGAACCACCTGCTCTCATGACATCGCCTATTTCCACTGGCTCCATGTATTGATCTATGTCTGACATCCAAATCCTATTAGTAGGATCTAAAGAAAAATAAATAGTCTTTGCTAATACTTCATTTTCTGAAATGTTAGGAATCTCTTTTTCAACTAACTCAAGGTCATCAATTCCAATGTCCCCATCCGGTCTTTTCTTTAAGCGCCATGCCCTATTCGTTTTATTTGAAGTCATTGTGATCTCCTGTATTATAATTAATTCATATTATAGGTAAGAATTAAAAAAAAGAAAAAAAGTTACAGTTTTGTCTTTTCTGTATTGACCTGTAGAACGAACACGCTACTATATTTTGTGTTACTCAAGGTGTAACACCCTAATTGTAGGGGTATAAGGGCTAAAATTTATATATCCTGTTACACTTGTACAGACAACAGAGTTGAAAGTCTTGGAGAGAATAACCGATTCATCCACTGGGAGCACGACTCTGAAAAAAGGCAGATGAATAAACTAGGAAACGAAAAAAGATGCTAATGGAAGAAGTAGAAAAAGGCGAGAAAACAAAAAGAAAGACTCCACCAATAGTAATTTCTGGATATACTGAAAATGAAATGGAACAGCTATATTCACAAGCAAAATCAAAACTAGGCGAAAAGCCCCCAACTGAAAATCTAAATGAACCTAAGATGGATTTCAAGGTAGCTGATAGAGCCATCCAACATTCCGTAACAGGAAAAACAGTTAAGATTGATCCTTCAAGGGACTCTCTTTTAACAGATTTTGGCAGAGAAACCCTCGTAGACAGATACTTGATGAAAGGAGAAACCTTTCAAGATCTATTCGCAAGAGTTGCCTCATATTATGGAGATGACGACGAGCATTCACAAAGATTATATGACTACATATCGCAACTATGGTTTATGCCAGCAACACCAATTTTATCTAACGGCGGCAATAAAAGAGGCTTACCAATTTCATGTTTCCTTAACGAGGCTAACGACAGCTTAGATGGGATTGTTGATTTATGGACTGAAAATGTCTGGCTTGCAGCTAGAGGTGGCGGTATAGGATCTTACTGGGGAAATCTAAGATCAATTGGAGAGTCAGTTGGAGGCGTTGGAAAAACGAGTGGTATAGTTCCATTTATAAAAGTTATGGATTCCTTAACACTTGCAATTAGCCAGGGATCATTGAGAAGAGGATCAGCTGCTGTTTATCTACCTATAGACCATCCTGAAATTGAAGAATTTATAGAAATAAGAAGACCAACAGG
>CAZLAN010000033.1:0-2036 GCA_964557485.1 uncultured Rhodobiaceae bacterium
GTAAAGTCGGAAACAATTGTGTATTTGCAAATAATGCAACTTTAGGGGGGCATGTTGAGGTTGGTGATTGGGCTATTTTAGGAGGATTATCGGCAGTTCATCAATGGGGAAGAGTAGGTTGCCACTCTTTTATTGGTGGATTAGCTGGTGTTACAAGGGACTTACTTCCATTTGGAATGGCTGTTGGAAATAGAGCAAATCTTGAAGGTATCAATTTAGTAGGTATGAGAAGAAGAGGTTTTTCTAAAGAAGATATTTCTGATGTTAAAAAAGCTTATAATATTTTATTTGACGATGAATCAATTGAATTTGTTAAGAGGATTGAAAAGCTTAAAAAATTGAAACTACAAACTCAAACAGGTAAAGATGTGTCCGATTTCGTATCTGCTGAGACTAACAGAGCTTATGTAAGTCCATCTAATACTTAGGAAAATTACAATATTATGTCTTTAAAAGTAGGACTAATCGCTGGTGATGGAGATTTCCCTTTGGAGGTCATAAAATCTATTATAAATCAAAAAAAAGATGTTTTTGTAATTGGGGTAAAGGGCTCAGCTTCTAAAGAAATTGAAAATTATCCACATTACTGGATTAGAATGGGTCAAATTGGCTCTGCTATTAAAATGTTAAAAAAAAATAATTGTAAAGACCTTATCTTAATCGGAGGAGTAAGAAAGCCAAATGTTTGGCTGTTATTTCCTGATTTTGGTGCTTTAAAATTATTTTTTAAATTAGTTCTCTTACCAAAAAAAGGAGATGCTTCTATTTTAAAGATATTAATATCTTTTTTAGAAAAAGATCATGATTTTAATATTATTGGAGCTGAAGACTATATAAGTCATTTGCTTATATCAGAAGGTCTTCTGTCTGGAAAGTTATTAACTGCAGATGATAGAAATGATATTAAGTTAGCTATTAAAGCATGTTATGAAATTGGTTTGAATGATATTGGCCAAGCATGTGTCGTCGTAGATGGAAAAGTAATTTTATCTGAAGATATTAATGGTACAGATGAAATGTTAAAAAAAATTATTTCTAGAAATATTGATTTCAAAGGTAAGGGAGTTTTAGTTAAGATGGTAAAGCCTCTTCAAGATAGAAGAGTTGATTTGCCTGCTATTGGAATCCGAACTTTAGAGTTAATAAATAAAATTGGATTATCGGGAATAGCTTTAGAGGCAAATTCTGCTTTTATTTCAGAAAAAACTAAAGTCATTGAATATGCTAATAACAATAATCTATTTGTTTACGGTTTAAGCAAGGATAAAGAATTTGAATAATCCTAATATATATCTAGTAGCAGGAGAACCTTCAGGTGATATATTGGGGGCGGAATTAATGAAATCTTTAAGTGAAGAGTTAGATTCGCCCATTTTTTATGGCGTTGGAGGCCCTAAAATGGAAGAGAACAACTTTGTTTCTCTTTTTAAAATGAACGAAATAACTGTTTTTGGCATTTTCCCAGTTCTTAAGAAAATCTTTTTTTTGATCAATAAAATTAATCAAGTTGTACTAGATATTATAAATAAAAAACCAGATTTGATTGTATTGATCGATAGTCCCGATTTTAATCATAGGGTTGCAAAAAAAATTAAAAGGAAGTTACCTAATACTCCTGTAGTTTGTTTTGTTGCCCCTTCTGTTTGGGCATGGAGACAAGGGAGAGCAAAAAAAATGTCAAAATATTTTGATCATCTCCTATCCATAATACCATTTGAGGTAGACTTCTTTAGAAAATATGGACTAGATACAACTTATGTTGGCCATCCTGTAGCAAGAATTATTGATAATGTTAGAGAAGATTCAATTAAAAATAATTATAATTTAACAGATGAAAAATTAGTCATTTTTCTTCCTGGTAGTAGAAGCGGTGAGATAGAGCGCCATTCAGTTGAAATGTCTAAGGTTATTAATAAGTTAGAAAAAAACTATCCTAAGATTAATATACTAATTATAACATCTTCAAAGCAATTATCTCTTGTGCAAAAATTTTTTCCAAAAAATAAAATAGCAACTGATGAAGATGATAAATTTTC
>CAZLAN010000033.1:2136-11296 GCA_964557485.1 uncultured Rhodobiaceae bacterium
GAGAGTTAGAAAAATTATTAAACGATAATAATTTGTTAAAAAAACAAAAAGAAGACTTAAAGGAATTTAAAGACCTTATAAATGCTAATATCAATGATCCAAGTAAAAAAGCGAGTCAGGTTATAAAAGGCTTGTTGTAGATTGATTATCTTTTGTGAATACCTTTGTATTTTCTTTCTTCATTACCAATATATAATTGCCTAGGCCTTCCTATCCTTTGGCTGGTATCTTCAATCATTTCATTCCATTGTGAAACCCAACCAACAGTCCTACCTACGGCAAATAAAACAGTAAACATATCCATTGGAAATCCTAATGACTTCATCACTATGCCCGAATAGAAGTCAATATTTGGGTAAAGCTTTTTTTCGACAAAATAATCATCTTCAAGGGCAATTTTTTCTAATTCAACTGCAATTGAAAGAAGGGGGTCATCTTTAATACCTAAATGATCAAGAACTTCATGACATATTTTTTGCATTACTTTCGCTCTGGGATCAAAGTTTTTATAAACTCTATGACCAAAACCCATCAATCTAAAAGGGTCATTCTTATCTTTTGCTCTCAATATGAATTCAGGTATATTTTTTACATTACCTATTTCTTCTAACATTCTTATGCATGCTTCATTAGCCCCTCCATGTGCTGGCCCCCAAAGGCAAGCAATTCCTGACGCTATACATGCAAATGGATTAGCCCCAGACGATCCCGCTAATCTAACAGTAGATGTTGAAGCATTTTGTTCATGATCTGCGTGAAGTATTAGTATCTTATCCATTGCTTTAGCTAGAGTAGAATCAACATCCTTATCTTCTGTCGGAAGACCAAAACACATATTTAAAAAATTTGATGCATAATCTAAGTCATTTTTAGGATACATAAATGGCTGACCTAAAGAATGCTTATATGCCATTGCAGCAAGAGTAGGCATTTTTGCTATCAACCTATGACAAGCTATTCTTCTTTGTTCAGGATCGTTTATATCAATTGAATCATGATAAAAGGCTGATAAAGCACCTACAACTCCACACATTATCGCCATTGGATGAGCGTCTGGTCTAAAGCCAGTAAAAAATCTATTTAATTGCTCATGAACTAATGTGTATTCGTTAATTGTTTCTTCAAATTTTGTATACTCATTTTGATTAGGAAGTTCTCCATTTAACAACAAATAACATGTTTCAAGATAATTACCCTGTTCAGCTAATTGTTCTATCGGATATCCCCTATAAAGAAGTATTCCTTTTTCTCCATCTATAAATGTTATTGACGATTTACAATTGGCTGTGGATGTAAATCCTGGGTCATAAGTGAATCTTCCTGATTTAGAATAAAGTTTTGAGATATCAATTACATCTGGTCCGATTGTTCCTTCATGAATATTAAAGTCAATATTCGTACCATTTAAATTTAATTTTGCATTATCATTCTTTTTATCGTTCATTTTTAAATCTATTAAATAATATCCTCTATTCGTTCTATTACTTCATTTTTTCCAAGGCAATCAATTATATTATATATGCCAATAGGAGACAAAAAACCTACTAAAACAGCTCTTAAAGGTAAGCCTATTTCTTTAAATTTTAAGTTTTCTTTTTCAGAAAATTTTTTAATAACCTTTTCTATCTCATTAATGTCCCATTTATCAAGTTTTTTAAGATCTATAAGAAACTTTTTAAGAATTTCCTTAGAGTTATCTGTAATTTCATTAGACGCCTCATCAGAAATATTAATAGGTATGTTCTGAAAAATAAAATCTATATTTTCTCTTATTTCTTTTAAAGTTTTGTTTCTTTTTACTATTTCAGGAATTATTTTTGTAATAGCAGTCTTTTTTTCAGCATTCAAATTTTTATCTTCTATTCTAAGCCTCTTTACTAACTCTTCACTATCCATAGATTTAATATAGAAGGAATTAATATTGTTCAACTTCTCTATATCAAATCTAGAAGGTGCTTTTCTAATCTTTTCAATTGAAAAGTATTTTAACATTTCCTCTTCAGTGAATATTTCTTGATCTCCATGGCTCCAACCTAATCTTAATAAGTAATTTTTTATTGCAATAGGTAAATAACCTTGAGACTTATAGTGATCCACCCCTAAAGAGCCATGTCGCTTTGATAGTTTTGCACCATCTTCGCCATGAATAAGGGGAATATGATTAAATGTTGGGATATCCCATCCTATGGCTTCAAATAACAATTTTTGTTTTGCGGAGTTAATTAGATGATCATCACCTCTAATTATATCTGTCACATTCATATCATAATCATCAACTACAACAGATAACATATAAGTAGGCGTCCCATCAGATCTAACTAAAACAAAATCTTCTATTTCTTTATTGTTAAATTTAACTTCACCTTGAATCTGATCATTAATAATCGTCTCTCCTGAATCGGGAGTTTTAAACCTAATTGCATGAGGTAAATCTAAATCTTTTTCATCTATTGATTTATTTTCCCATTCCCTGAAAGCTTTTCCTTTTTCTAATAGATCAGTAGCAATTTCAATATGACGTTCTTTATTTTGATTTTGATAAACAATTTCGCCATCATTATTTAATTCAAGCCATTTTAGTCCATCTATTATTTTCTTTATAGCTTCAGGAGTGGAGCGACTTCTATCTGTATCCTCAATTCTAAGCAGGAATTTACCGGAATTTTTTTTTGCATATATCCAATTGTATAATGCAGTTCTAACTCCACCAATATGAAGAAGTCCACTAGGTGAAGGAGCAAATCTTGTAATTGTTGTTTTTTTAGCTACCAATGATTTTCCTCTTGAGAATTGATATATATCAATATTTCAGGAAAAACTCCTACATTTTAATAAAAAACTAATAAGACCTTAATATTCCAACAAGAATTCCTTGTATTTGTATTCTTTCAGGACCATAAATTTTTGTTTCATATGCGGCATTAGCAGGCTCTAAAGCTATAGTGTTTCCTTTTTTTCTTAATCTCTTAAGTGTCGCTTCTTCACCATCTATTAAGGCTACAACAATTTGACCAGACAAAGCGTCATCTGCTTTCTTAATTATAGCTTTATCGTTGTCTAAAATACCTGCTCCTATCATAGAATCACCTTCGATTTCTAGAGCATAATGATCCCCTGTTCCAATCATATTTCCAGGAACAGAAATTTTATTCTTTTCATATTCTATTGCAGCTATTGGTGTTCCAGCAGCTATTTTTCCCATCATTCTTATTTCAATAGATTCCTGATCTAAACTAAATAAATCATTTTCCTTTTTCCCCTCTATCACTTCAGGTTTAAAATTGCTTTTTGAGCCAACTGTACTCGATGTTGGTAATTTAATAATTTCTATAGCCCTAGCTCTATGTGCTAATCTCCTTATAAAACCTCTTTCTTCAAGTGCATGAATTAGTCTATGAATTCCCGATTTAGATCTAAGATCTAATGCATCTTTCATCTCCTCATAAGATGGAGCTATACCAGTTTCTCTAAGATTCTGGTGAATATAAATTAATAGTTCATTTTGTTTTTTTGTTAGCATTTTATCTACCTCCAATAATAAAAATAGAACTTAAGTAGAACATCGTTTTACTTTTGTTCTCATTAAAGGTCAATAAATTAATTATCAGTTAAAATTGCTTTAATTTTTGAACCTTTTGTTACTTTTGGAGAGTTTGGTTCTCTTATTATTAATACATCAGATTTCGAATATATTGATAATGCAGCGCTATCCTGATCTTTAAAAGGTTTTACATAAATTTTTCCATCTTTTTTTGGCTGCAATAATGCCCCCCTTATGTATTGTCTTCTTTTTTCACTTTTTTTTATATCTCTAGAAGTTCTGAATGAATATAGAATTTCATTAAAATTATAACCTTGAAGAGCATAAATTGATTTTTTTAAAAATATTTGAGTGCAAACAAGCGCTGATACAGGATTCCCGGGAAGACCTAAAATAGGAAAATTTTTTAAATTCCCAAACATTAATGGTTTACCAGGTTGCATAGCTATTTTCCAAAAATTTAAATTGAAACCAAGATCATTTAGAGATTGTCTTATTAGGTCATGTTTACCAACTGACGCACCTCCTATAGTAACCATAAGATCGCATTTCATTCCCTGTTCAATTTTATTTTTTATATTACTAATTCTATCCTTTGCTATTCCTAAATCTATGGTTTCTCCGCCATAATTTCTGATAAGAGATATTATTGCAGGTTTAGAAGATGCTGGTTGCCTATTTTTAGAATTTTTTGTACCTATTTCAGCTAGTTCATCCCCATTAGCTAATACCGCAATTTTAGGTTTTTTATAAACATTTATTTTTTTATGATTCATTGCTCCTATTAAAGCTATATCCCTATTTGAAATTATTTTTGGAGCTTCTAATTTAAAAGAGCTGTCAAAATCGCTACCTTTTTTTCTTATATAATCTTCAATGTTTTTCTTTCTAATAAATACTTTAGAATCTTTTTTTGTACAATTTTCCTGAATTATTACCTTGTTTGATCCTTTTGGTATGGGGGCTCCTGTAAATATTCTTGAGGCTTGATTCTTTCTTAATGTTAATTTAGGACTACCACCTGCTTTAATTTCTTCTATAATTTTGAAGTTTTTAGGAAGATCCTTTAAGTCACTCTTTCTTACCGCATATCCATCCATTGACGATAAACTTTGAGAAGGTTGATCTCTTTTTGAGGTGATAGTATTAGCTAATATTCTTCCAGCACTTTTTTCGATGTTAACTTTATCTCTTAACTTTATAGGTTTAATATTCCTATAAATAATCTTTACAGCTGCATCAACTTTTAATAGTTTTACTTTCTTTTCCAATTTCCTGATTTTCCTCCACTTTTACTTATTAATCTTATTGAAGTAATTTCAGATTCTTTATCTATGCTTTTAATCATATCATAAATTGTTAGACAGGCTATGCTTGTAGCTGTGAGGGCTTCCATTTCAACTCCGGTTTTTCCTTCAATTGAAACATTAGTTACCACCTCAATACCATCATCTTTTATATTAAAATAAATATCAATTTTACTTATGGAAAGAGGGTGGCATAAAGGAATTAATTCTGAAGTTTTTTTAGCAGCTATGATTCCTGCTATTCTTGCTGTATTAAAAAGATCCCCTTTTTCTAGATTATCTGCTGTTATGGCTTTTAAGGCTTTCTTACTAACTATAATAAAACCTTGCGCTGATGATTTTCTTTTAGAATTCTTTTTACTTGTGATGTCGACCATATTAGCCTCACCCTTATTATTAATATGACTAAAATTATTCATTTATTGTCCATTTATTAATTTTTTTAATTCTTCTTTAATATTTTGTGATTTTATTAAATTTTCGCCAATTAAGAAATTTTTAATTTTATTTTTCATTAAAATCTCTATGTCTTTTCTATTTGAAATGCCTGACTCGCTTATAATGCATATTTCTTCTGGAATTAATTTTGAAAGTTTGATGCTATTATTTATATCAGTAGAGAAATCATTAAGGTTTCTGTTATTTATTCCTATAATCTTAGGAGATAATTCCAAAGCTTTATTAAGCTCTTCTATATTATTTACCTCAAAAATAACATCCATACCAACTTTCTTGGAAAGCTCATAAAGTTCACTGGCAATATCAATACTTATCATTTTCATAATGATAAGTATGCAGTCAGCGCCATGTAATCTTGATTCATAAATTTGGTAAGGATCAATCATAAAATCTTTTCTTAATAATGGGATATTAGTTTTATCCTTAATATCTCTCAAATATTGAAGACGTCCTTGAAAAGAAGGAAAATCTGTTAAAACGGAAATACATGCCGCTCCGCCATCTATATAGTTTTTTGCTATTTCAATGTGATTAAAATCTTCTTTTATAATCCCTTTTGATGGACTCGCCTTTTTAATTTCAGCAATAATACCAGGTATATTGTTATTATTTTTCTTAATTAATTCTCCCAGAAAACTAACTGGTTTACTACTTCCTTCTAATAAATCTATCAAATCTTCCTTAGGAAAATTAATTTTTGCCTGCTGAACTTCTTTTTTCTTATATTCTAATATTTTATCTAGGACATTATTCTTCATTAGACACCTTTATTAATTTTTTAAGAGATGTTTTTGCTTTTCCTGAATTTAATGATTGATTGGCTAGTTCAATTCCTTCTTCAATATTAATAGCTTCACCAGAAATATAAATTGCTGCTGCTGCATTTATAATAACTATATCTCTAAATGGACCTTCCTCTCCATCTAGTAATTTAATAATTTTTTCAGCATTATCATTTGGTAATCCACCTATTAAATCAGCTTGTGAAGAAATTTTTATATTGTAATCTTCTGGATTAAGTTCATAGGAATATATTTCTTGATCATTTAATTCTGTAATAAATGTTTTTCCTGTGGTTGTAATTTCATCTAAACCGTCTGATCCACAAACTAACATTGCTCTTTCTGACCCCAGTTGTTTTAAAGTTTCGGTTAAAGGAACTAACCATTTCTTACTATAAACGCCCATTAACTGTTTTTTTACTCCAGCAGGATTAACTAGTGGGCCTAATAGATTAAATATTGTTCTCATATTTAATTTTTGTCTAACTGATCCTACATGTTTCATTGCTGAATGATGACTGGGAGCAAACATGAAGCCTATATTTGATTCATTTATGCATTTAGTTATTTTTTCAGGAGAAATATCTATTTTTACCCCTAACTCTTCTAAGACCTGTGATGATCCAGATTTAGATGACAGTGCTCTATTGCCATGCTTTGCTATATAACAAGATGCTCCTGCCGCAACAAAAGTTGATGCAGTTGATATATTGTAGGTTCCAGATTTATCTCCTCCAGTTCCACAAGTATCAATAGCATTACTTGGGGCTTCAACTTTTTTAGATTTTTTTCTTAGAACAGTAACTCCTGAGATTATATCATCTATTGTTTCGCCTTTTTCCTTTAATCTAATTAGAAATTCTTCTATCTGATTTTCTTCAGCTTTACCTTCAAGTATAAAATTAAAGGCAAAAGTTGATTCTTCTCTACTTAAATTATTAGAGGAATTAATATTTTTTAATATTTCATTAAATCTTGACATCTTATAAATTCAAAAAATTATTTAATATTTCATGACCATTTTCAGTAGCAATACTTTCTGGATGGAACTGAATTCCTTCAATAAAATTATTTTTATGCCTTATTCCCATAATTGTACCAGATTCTGTTCTAGCGGTTACCTCTAGTTGGTCTGATAAGTTTTTTTCGTCTACTACTAATGAATGATACCTTGTAGCCATAAATTTACGTGGTAAACCTTTAAATACACCCTTACCATCATTATTTATTGTACTTATTTTTCCATGATGAATGTTCTTTGCATTAATTATTTTGCCTCCCAAAGCATATGAAATTGCTTGATGTCCAAGACAAACGCCTAAAAGAGGTATATTAAAATCTATACACTTTTTTACTATATCAACACTTATGCCTGAAGAAGATGGTTTACCTGGACCAGGAGATATTACTATTCTTTCAGGTTTAAGATTCAATAATTCTTCAACTAAAATCTTATCATTTCTTATAACCTTAACTTTTTTTCCAAGATCGCCAAGAAAATGGAATAAATTCCAAGTAAAACTATCGTAATTATCTATTAGAATAATCATTTCGATACTATCCTTTTTCTATAAGACTTTCAGCAGCAGCAAACAATGCTTTAGCTTTATTAAGTGATTCATTATATTCATACTCTTCTAATGAATCGTAAACTACTCCGCCTCCTGCTTGGACATACATTTTAGAAGATTTAATAATAGCCGTCCTCAAAGCTATTGCAGTATCCATATCCCCATTTGATGAAAAGTAACCTACTGCTCCGGCATATATTCCCCTCTTATTGTTCTCTAGTTCATTAATTATTTCCATAGCTCTAATTTTTGGGGCCCCCGTTACTGTTCCTGCTGGAAAACCTGCACATAATGCTGATATTCTATCTTCATTTGAATCTAAATCACCTTCGACAGTAGAATATATATGATAAAGATGAGATGTTTCTTGTATTTGAAAGGATTCTTTAACATTAATTGAACCTACTTTAGAAACCCTCCCCACATCATTTCTTCCAAGATCTAAAAGCATTAAATGTTCGGCTCTTTCTTTAGGGTCAGAAAGCAATGATTCTTTAATTTCTTTATCCTTTCCTTTTTCTTTAGGTCTTGTTCCTGCTATTGGTTTTATCATTACTTTACCGTTTTCGACCTTAACAAGTGTTTCAGGGCTAGAACCTACGATAAAGAAATCTTCAAACTTTATATAATACATATAAGGGGAAGGGTTAATTTCTCTTAGAGATTTATATAATAAAAAAGGATGGGCATTAAAGTCTATAGATAATCTTTGACTTGGTACAATCTGAAATACATCACCAGCAATTATATAATCTCTAGCCCTTTTTACATTTTTGAAATATTCTTCCTTTGTAAGGTTGGAAGAAGGAGGATTGATCTTTTCTTGCTCATTATATAATTTCATCTCTTCGGATGATTCAATCTTTTCTTTAATGTTTAGAATTTGATCATATGCATGATTATACAATTCTTCAGGATCAATTAGCTCATCATACCAGATAGCTTTACAAATAAGTAACTGTTTTAACTTTTTATCAAAAACAACAGTTATTGATGGTCTTAATAAAATACTATCTGGTAACTTAAGTTCATCAAATTTCTCATTAGGGAGATCTTCAATATTTGTAACAAAATCGTATCCAATATAACCAAAAATTCCTGATGCTATAGCTGGAATATCGTTATCTAAATCTATAAGACAATCATTTGTAAATTTTCTTAAGACTTTTACAGGTTCTTCATTAAAATTTTCTAGAATATTATTATTAAAATATATTTTTGATTTTTTTCCCTTTACTTCTAATATTTTATCTGGGTCTGTCCCTATGACGGAGTATCTTCCGCTCATTTTACCGTCTTTTAGAGATTCATATAGAAAGCTATTTTTTTTATCACTTGTTATTTTTATAAATGAAGATAATGGATCAAAATCATCCATTTCTATCTTTAAGAAAACTAGTTGATGTTTTCTGTTGCTATAATTTTTTCTAAAATCATTTAGATTAATGGAAATATAATCTTCCATATTTTTAAAATGATCCTTGAGAATTTACTGTTTCA